>JBFGKR010000321.1:0-3135 GCA_041576575.1 Arenicellales bacterium
GGTGTCGATCACGTGCTGTTCCTACTCACTCTCGTGTTACCGTTGGCCTTTGGCGTCGGTCAACATAAAGGCGAACAAATTCACTGGAAAGATTGCGTCCTAAAAACACTGAAGGTGGTCACGGCGTTTACCATAGCGCATTCCATTACCCTCTCACTGGCGGCGTTCGAGTTAGTGCGGTTACCAAGCGACTGGGTCGAATTCGGCATCGCGCTGTCGGTTGTGGTCGCTTCGCTGAACAACATCAAACCGATCGTGCCGAACTCGAGCTGGCTGTTTCCCTTTGGTTTTGGATTGGTACACGGTCTCGGCTTCGCCAACGTGCTCATGGATCTGGGAATGCCCCAAGGTGCGCTCATCATCGCACTGCTCGGTTTCAACGTCGGAGTCGAAACCGGCCAGGTCGTGATCGTATTCGCAGCCTTACCGGTTTTGTTTGTTCTCGCAAATACGTGCAACCGATCGGTAATTCTTAGAACCGGTTCCGCCTTGACCGCGGGCGTCGCCGCGTTTTGGTGTGCCGAACGTTTATTCGTGTGAACGGCTTCGACATTGACTCCGGAACTTCCATCGTAGATTCCAAATCTGGAAAAGCCTCGACGCCCAACACTGCCCATCGGGGCCTGAATCCTTTTGCCGGAGACGTCCGGGCCCGTGATATGATCCCCGTTCTTGAGAAAAGGATCGTCGCTTCGTCAAGAAGCTGCGGATCAACTGACCAGGATTCAAAACGATCACTTGTTCCACGGAACAAAGTTGTGAAAGCGCGCGAAGTTGAACCCTCTGACGAATCCCTAATCTCCGACATCACAAAGCAAAAACGCGACGCTTTGGCAAGACTGTATGGACGTTACGCGGCGGTATTGATGGGCGTCGCCTATCGGATACTCCAAAATCGCGTCGACGCAGAAGATTTATTGCACGATGTATTTCTCGAGGTTTGGAATAAAGCCGGCAACTACGATCGCGCACGCGGGAAGGTTAAAGCGTGGCTGGTGCTGTTGACCAGGAGCCGGGCCATCGACCGGAAGCGCGTGCTAATCATTGCGAGACGTCACGCTATGGTGGCTGAACAGGTGGATGACGCAGAGGCGCCCGAATTGCGTCCGGATGTTTTGGCGGATCAAGCGTTGGTGCGCGCAGCCGTAACGCGCCTCGATGACAGACAGCGCGAGATACTGCAACTGAGTTACTTTCAAGGGTTATCGTGCCGTGAAATCGCCGAACGCGGTGACACCCCTCTTGGAACCGTGAAATCCCGGCTGCGAGCCGCCGTACACACCCTGCAGGCGGAATTCAACCGGGGCGAGGAATTCGGTGATGTCGATTAAAGACGAAAGCCTGATTGAATACGTGCTGGGTCTAACCACTCCCAGCGAACGACGGATGATCCAGAAACAGATGGAGGACTCCAGAGATATCCGCGACCGTGTGGCGCAGATACGCGACACCCTGGCGGAAACCGCTCACATCGCCGAACCGGTAATCCCGAGCGACGCGTTGAGCACACGCATCGAGAAGTCGATTGCGGAAGCGCATCGCTTTGAGGGTTTCATAGACAGACTGACAGTCTTTCTCGACTCCCCGGCAGAACGCGTGAGGAAGTTGTTGCACAATCTCGACGCTAGGTTCCACGAATTGAGCGAGACCGGCCTGAGCGGCGTCCGAGCTAAAAGATTCAAAGGCGGTCCCCGCTTGAAGACCAGTGAGTGCGCGCTGATGTGGATGGAACCGGGCGCAGCATTCCCGGCGCATCGGCATCTGGGGCACGAGTGGGGATTTGTCCTCGAGGGAGAGGCGATTCAAGATGACGGAAAGATCTACAGAGCCGGCGATATCGTTCATCAGACTCCCCAAAGCCGGCATTCTTTTACGGCATCAGAACGGGGCCCCTTTGTTTTCTTCGTGGTTCACAATGGAATTGACTTTGAATGAGTTGCGTCAGATGTTGATGTTTAATCGGCGCCGAATCATCGCCTTGCATCCGGTATCGCGAATCTGTCGGATACCTAACAGAGACGGTACTCGTGATGTAATTGCACGGGTCTTGCCTGAAGCGATTTCCGAACCCGGGGATTTCATGCGCACGATTTTGGAATTCAGCGTTCACGGCACACCCTCGGCGCCCCATCGGTTGCGCGCTCGGCGTTTACGATGAGGAGCACGTGCATATTCTCGGCGGACTCGACGGCGGTTCCGCCGTAGCGGCACAGGACTTGAACGAAAAGTGAACGGGAGTGCGTGAACCGGCGAGCACAACATGAATCAGAATCTTGCCGACGAATTGCTATCGTTGCAGCGGCGCGACGCGAAAACACGCGCGCTGCTTTTGAAACAAGGGAAGCTGTACGGCGAATACAACGAGGAAATGCAGCACGTACACACGGACAACGCGAAACGCCTCAATGCGATCGTCTCCGCGTATGGCTGGCCCGGTATTGCCCTTGCGGGCCTCGAGGGCAGCCGCGCCGCCTGGCTCGTCGCCCAGCACGCAATATCTGCACCCGATCTGCAGCGGAGGTTCCTCGCCCTTTTGAAAGAAGCGGCGGACAGGGGAGACGCACCTCTTGAACAGCTTGCGTTTCTCACCGACCGAATCCGATTCAACGAAGAAAGACCCCAGGTGTACGGAACAGTCCTGGACTGGAACGCGAACGGCGAACTCTCCTGCGACGTGGAAGATCCGGATGCCCTCGACGCGAGAAGAAAAGCGATCGGTTTGGCGCCCTTTGCCGAGGATTTAGAGAAGCACAAACGGGAGGTCGAGTCCGAGGGAGGCCGGCCACCGGAAGATTTCAACGCCTACCGAAAAAAACGACGCGCATGGGCGAAAACTGTGGGCTGGTTATGAGGGTATACGACTTGCCGTACCTCCCCTTGGCGTCGTCGCGACCGCGTTGCAGGGGCCGGACCCTACCGAATCGTGTCGAGCAGTGTCTTGAGTTCGGTGGATGCCGCATTCGTCACAATGCGGTCAATCAATATATCTCTGGTAGACACGGCCCTCCCGTAGTAAGCCCGATTGAAATCGGAATGAACTCCCACCGTAGACCCCTCCAGCGAGATCCCTGCGAACGCCCCTCTCGTCTTTGCGAACGTGACGAGATCGGCGGTAACGTTCATCTTGCCGCCGTA
>JBFGKR010000322.1:0-3123 GCA_041576575.1 Arenicellales bacterium
GCCACGTGGGTGCCGTGCCCCTGTCCATCGCCGTCCCCCTCGCCGGTAAAATCCCGTTGCACCAGATTGACGCCGGTAAACGCGGCGTGCCCGGCATCGATGCCCGTGTCCAACACGGCGACGGTGACGCCCTTTCCGTTGAAAGGGCTCTCGGACGCCTCGGTGGCGATGACGCCCCAGGTCTCCGCGTCCTGCGACGCCGCTTCGACTTCGGCGCTGGACGTCGGTTGGACCAATCTCGTCGGCATCACCGGGGCGATGCTCACCACTTCGTTATCTCGTCGCAGGTCCGTAAGTTCCCGCTTTGACAAGGCGCCGGTTTCGATGCGGGGTTCCGGGGCCGAGAGGTCGAGCGCTTCCGTGGGCAAGCTTCGCGTACCGGTGAATGGATCGGAGGCCCTGGAACGAGCCCTGTTTCGGAGCACGACGAATTTGTCATTCAACATAACTGGTTTCCCTCCTTCTCTATCGATGTTGCCGGATTACAACGATGGTCGTTGACGCGCGCAGGTTATCTTGCTTTCAATGCCGAATCTGTGACTCGTTTCCCGTGCAGCTTGTGACATCTTACCTTGCTGAGACATTCCGAAGCGTGCTTCATTCCGTCTTTGCAGGATCTGTACGCAAAGATTGTTCTCGTGTCTATCATTGGGCCGCTTTGTCGCCAGCCTCGGTCCTGCTTTGATCCGTCGGAGAAATCGCGGCCTCGACGCCCGGCGTCGAACCGGAACAAGGAGGCGCGTTCGCGGTGCCGCGACCGTCGCGCACTCTTGCTGCCGGTTGGCGTCGTGTCCGGGGCATTCCTTCGTTTTTAGGTTTGATGCAATGCAAAACGACTGCGCGGTGACGCCGGTAATTGTTCACAGAATGTACGCAGGGTTTTGTCGTAATCTCATTCTGCGGACGAATCACGGACACGCGAAATATAATGATTTGCACCGTTTATTGAGGTTAAGATTGCGATTGGCACAGCCATGCTTGCAACGCACCCAACGGGCGCACCACCAACTTCCGATAAATTGTCTGACGAATATCGGTGATTTATGACAGATTCAGTGAACGCAGTTGCCGATTCCCACGAAGCGCGGGACGCGATCCGCGCTGCTCGAGATCTGATCAAACGCGATCGCCGTCAAGGACTCGCCGCCTTCAATGAGGTGTTTCGAGGCGGCCGCCCGCCACAGCCGCCACTGGATGGGAGCTACGATGGAGAACTGCTGGCTCTCGATATCGCGCCAGGCGTCACCCAACTCGCTGAGTCGCTGGCGTCCGTATGGATGCCCTGGAAAGGCAAGCACCTCACTGCGGAAGGTTCCAAGGGAGACAACATCTTCGGTCGTAATTCGCGCCTGCCCTTCCGTATTCTGTTCCCTTTTTATCGCGGCGTTATAGACAACGACGCAGACACGTTTCGCGCGTTCGAGTTCGTGACCGGCATTGAATCGGGCAAGGAAGATCCCGGTCTTCGGGTTCTGCGAATTGATTACGATTCCAGAGACAATCCCGGGCTGTCCATCCGCCGCATCGTCGATGAAGTCACACAGATCGACGAAGGCGTCTACCTAGGCAAGATTCATTTCAAGTGGTGGTGGGGAACTTGGAAGATGATGGGTTATTTCTCCCTGCGCACCAAGCGGTAAAACCGGTTCGAAAGGGCCACGCTGGCAAAGGACGGTAACCATGGCGACAGAGATACCCGCCGCAACGTTTGGGGAAAATCTGCGTTTCAACCTCCTGCATACCGTCCCTTACGTATCCCGGGGCGTCTTCACGGAAAATCCGTACTGGGTGAGTTTCTGGTCGCAGCGCCAGCGCGATCCTCTGGCGGTGAAATTCATCGGCGATCTGCGGGCAAGGCATCGAAGCGACTTCATCTACATCCGCCTGCTGGCGAAAAAATCGCTGCTGGTGCTGGACCACGACGCCATCAAACACATTCTCGATGCCTCCCCGCGCATCTACGCGGATCCCGAACCGAAGCGCAAGGGCATGTCGCGTTTCCAACCCAACGCGCTCACGATTTCGCGCGGGGAGGAGTGGCGCCGTAGAAGGGCGTTCAACGACTCGGTGCTGGGCGACAAGGACGGATCGCATCCTTGGCTGGAGCGATTTCTGCAGATCATCCGCGATGAAGTCGGCGACGGGGTGGGCGCAGATCGACGCGACTCGTGGACCTGGAAGGATTTCGACGACCTGTTCACCGGCATCGCGGCGCAGGTCATTTTCGGCCGAGGCGAAAGCGACGCCGCACCGTTCCGCGCGCTGAAAAAAATGATGCGCGAGAGCAACAGAATGGTTTTCTTGGGCAGAAAATCGAAGTACTTCGACGAATTCTACGCCCATATAGCACGATGTCTGGCGGCGCCGCGGGAAAAGAGCCTGGTCTCTTTGTGCGCGCAACAACCGTCATCCGCGGATACGCGTGTCGAGAACCAGATTACCCACTGGATGTTCGCGATGAAGGACACACTCGCCATAAACGTGGTGCGTGCGCTGGCGCTGATCGTCTCCCACGCGGCGGCCGAACAGCGGGTCCGGGAAGAGATCGATCGCACCGATCTCACATCCGCCGCAGGCGTCGCCGATATGAAATATCTGCAAGCGTGCCTCCAGGAGGCAATGCGCCTTTGGCCTACGACCTTGATGTTGATGCGCGAGACCTTGGTCGACGACTCCATCGGCAACACCCGCATTCCCGCGAAAACCCAGGTGATGATCCATAACGGTTTCAACCACCGAAACCCTCGCGACCAGGATTTTGCCGATCGCTTGGTTCCGGAACTGTGGCTCGACGATGCAGTCCATTATCACATAAACCACCTGAGCAACGGCCCCCAGGTCTGTGCCGGGAAGAGCCTAGCTCTGGACATCGGCAAGGGTGTATTGGCGATGCTGTTGAAGAACAACCGTTTCGTTTTGGAGCAACCGGATCTCGATCCCCAACGACCGCTGCCGCACGCCTATGATCATTACCGCATCCGTGTAAAACGAAAAGCGATTACCTGAATGTCCGCCGGATACTAGACGAAAAAGGAGGTGTCTCGTGAAAAAACAAGAACTGAACACAATACCAATCCTGGCAATTTTCACTCTGGCAGCGCTCGGGGACGGCGCGTTCGCGGA
>JBFGKR010000323.1:0-3122 GCA_041576575.1 Arenicellales bacterium
AGGACCCGCGGCGCGGGTTTCCGTTGAAATCGAGTGTACTGTCGGGGAATTGCTCCCCCGTGCTAAAGTTTGGACGGTATCTGAATTTGCGTGGGGATCTCGGGTGGAGATCCAGCGCGCCCAAATGCGCGAACGGATTGTTGAGATAAGTCGGCGCCTGCTCGTATTCCCGTACAAGATTTCTCCGGTACGGTGCGCCACTCAAAGGCTCGCGCGCGAACACGACGTTGCCGTACGCCCGCCGTCGATGACATTCGGAGCCGCTTCGGAGCGCGATCCCCCTGCCGCGGCTCACGATGGTGTTGTGAAAGACCCGCACGCGACGGGGAACCCAGTTGTGCCGTTGGATCGCGATAGCGGGAAAATCGGCGTCGTAGGCATTCACGAACAAATTGTTGTATAAGGCTACGTTCCCCTCGCCCTGGAACAGGGCCTCGTGCGGGTTCTGGTGAAAGAGGTTGGCGTAGATCAGATACCAGTCTTCCAGACCCGGCCCCGCATAGGGCGTGTGACCCACCAGCACATTCGGCCGGGCTTTTTCGTCTTCCCCCGCACCGTGCTCCTTGCTGAATACGTTGTGACGGATAATGGTCACGCCGTCGTTCTCGGGCATGCCCGGGGTGTCGTACCCGCGCGGCAACTGGTGCTTGATCTGCAGGTTGTAGCCCAGCGTGTCGGCGACGACGTTGTATTCGATCAATCCGTGAAAGAACGGCGCGTTGCCGTCGGAGTTGCCAAAATACATACCGGTCCCGGCGCCCACGATGATATTTCTGCGGACCACCCAGTTCCAGGCGGGGCATTTGGTGGAGATGCCCACCCGCTGCTGGCTGCCGCCGAAACCGCGGATGCGCAACCCCTCCAGGGTAATGTGATGGGCCCAGTCGCACGCGGTGAATCCTTCCGCCTTGACCGCGTCCCCGAGGCGCCCTTCGCCCTGCAGGTCCAGATCACGGATTTCCACGTAGCTGGAATTGACGATGCTGACGGTGTTGTGCCCCTCCGGTCCGACAAAAAGCGCGGTCGATTCCGTCGATTTCCCCTGGATGACAATCGGCGCGGCTTCGCTGCCGTTGAGGAAGTGCACGGGCAAGCCGCGCCGGTAGACGCCGGGAGCGAGCCGCAACCGATCACCCGGCTTCAAGTCCTTCAGCAACTGTCGATAGTTCCCGGGGTTTCCGATGTATTCCTCGGCATGGCCAACCGCCAGGTGGAAAAATAAACTTGCCGTCAGCGAAACTATGCTTACTATCGTTGCAGTCTTGATAGACCGGTATACCAAGATTGATGGAATTCAGCTCGAGTAAACTCTCGACGGGGTTGTTGAAGGACCGTCGAATTTCGATCGAGATGTTGTCTTGAAACTCAGCGATCGTGCAAAGGGGTTCGTAACGGCTCTGCTCGTGATGGTGGCAGTAATCGTGATGCTCGGCCTGGCGGAGGGCGCCACCCGATTACGGCAGTGGATCAAGTACGGCCATTTCGGCCATCTCAACGCCGTGCACACGGTCGATCCCGAGACGCGGTTGCGGGTGCCGGCGGCGAACGCCCGAACGGGTACGATTCAAATCAATGCGCTCGGCTTCCGCGGACCGGAACTTGCTTTGCCGAAACCGCCCGGCCGAATCCGCATCGCCTTTCTGGGCGCCTCCACGACGTTCTGTGCGGAGGTGAGCAGCAATGACTTAACCTGGCCGGACCTGGTGACCCAGCGCGTTCAATCTGAATTCGGCACGACCACATTCGACTACGTGAACGCCGCCGTACCCGGTTACACCGTCAGCTCCTCGCTGCGCAATCTGCAAGAACGCGTCGCCCGCCTTCAGCCCGACGTCGTCGTCGTCTACCACGCCACCAACGATCTCAGTGTGGAGACGCGCGCCCTGGCGACGCAGCAGGGACTGTTCCGCAAGGCGTCGCAACAACGCAGCTGGATGGCGAAACACTCTCTCCTGTGGGATTTGCTTGAAAAGAATGTACGCATCATGACCCTGCAACAACAAGCGAAACACAACCAGGGACGACTCGATTTCTCACCGGCGCAAGTCGGCCACGACTTCCGGACGAACTTGACGGCACTCGTGCGCGAGGCTGCAAGCACCGCCAAGTTGGTCGCCGTGGCCACGTTTTCCCATCGCATCCGTACAGAGCAATCTCCGGAAGAGCGGTTGCAGGCCGCCGCTTCGGCACTCTACTACATGCCTTTCATGACACCGGATGGACTCATCGCCGCGTTCCAACGCTACAACGACATCATTCGAGAGGTCGCCCGGGAATCCGAGGCGCTGCTCATAGACGGTGAGACGGACATACCCGCCGACGCCGTGCACTTCAACGACACGGTGCATTTTACGGACTCGGGTAGCCGCGCCATGGCCCGGCGCGTGAGCGAGGCACTGTTGCAAGCCCCGCAATTCCGTAAACTGGTCGCGCAGAATCATGGCGTCTGAATGCAAAGCCGCGCCCAAATTTTTACAGCAGTTAGTAGTAGATACGGCGGTCCACTTGAACCGCAAATGCGGGAGTTAATCAAGCCGACTTACGCGTCAGAAGATAATCCGCCATGGCGTTGACGGAACCCAGATTGTCGATGTTGATCTCCTCCTGGGTGAGTCCAATCCCGTAGAACTCGTCGTACCACACCACCAACTCCAGGATGGCGGCGGAGTCCAGAAGTCCGGTCGCGGGGATGATGTCGTCGTCATCGAGTTCGGCGGCGTCGACGTCCAACCTACGGGCCAATTCGACGATCTTTTCTCGAATGTTGTTTTTGATTTCTTGTTTGTCCAATTCCATGTCGCGAAATATTACCGGGTCGGCAATTAGTTTTGCGGCGCCCGCGTCAATTTCCGCAGCACCTCTATCACGTCGAAACCGCTCAACACGCGGTGGTCGTAGCTGGCGCCCATCACCGCGGTGCCCTCTTTGCGCGGGGCCGCGTGCGCCACGATGAGCGATGTATGAGGAGGAAGTATCGGTACGTGGCGGCTGACCTTCCATCGCGCCATGCTCGAGAACGAAATGGTGGCGCCTTGCACATCCTCCGGCTTCAGCTTGCGGGCCATGGCACGCCGCTGGATCTCCCCCAGCGCGTTAATGAATTCGAGGGTGTCCTGTTTTTC
>JBFGKR010000324.1:0-3106 GCA_041576575.1 Arenicellales bacterium
ACGGTAGCCTATACGGAGTGGTTGTCGAAGGAGACTGGTAAACGTTACCGGCTACCCACGGAAGCCGAATGGGAGTACGCGGCCCGGGGCCGGACGGAGACCTCATGGTCGTTCGGCACGGATGTAGACAGGCTTGGTGATTACGCCTGGTATCGAAAAAATTCCGGCGGGCAAACCCAAAACGTAGGCCAGAAGCAGCCGAATCCCTGGGGCCTCTACGACGTGCACGGTAATGTCTATGAGTGGATCCAAGACTGCTGGCATAAAAACTACGACGGTGCGCCCAAAGACAGCTCCGCGTGGGACGAGAAGAATTGTGCCCGGCGCGTGATCCGCGGAGGTTCCTGGATCAGTGGACCGGGCGGCGTGCGTTCCGCGAACCGCAGCGGGGGCCTCCCCGACGACCGAAACTACCATCTTGGATTCCGTCTTGCCCGGGACATATAGCAGTAATCCATTTATCTTTTCTTATTTATCGTGTTCCGGGGTTTGAGGGCTCCGCCACGTGGTCGTCTGGTTTACGCACCACAATGTATTCGCGCAAGACTGTCTACCCAGCTATTTAAGTTACGCACACATAGACCCCAATTTTCTTCGTCGGAGTCCCAACGGCCAGCGGCATTCGCGCGACGATTTGGGGGCCCCACCGGGCACTTGGATGTCACGCACGGGATTGCGAACACTGATTCCCCAATCCTTGCGGGCAACTTTAAAGAGATGCGATAGGATCACCAGATCCCGATTAACCGTGCCTGGGCAAACCCGGTTCAGGCGCTCATCCCGGTAAGACGCGATATCGACACCGCGGATGGTGGATACGATACGTTTCGCAAGCGGGTGCCGGAGTAGAGCACGAATGCGGACCGCCTCGGGACCTGCGCCATTTTTTTAAAGGCGTCACTTCCGCGAGGTAGCATTGCAGGAATTCTTTGAGGCTCGTGGACTCGGCCTCAACGCGAGAGACAAACAATCCCTGGTCCATTTCATACTCGATCGCCCGTGCCCAGGTCATTGCCGCCGCACGTGTGTCGAAGGTCTTAGTTTGCAGGAGGTAGCCCTTTTTTCGTACCTGAGCCTGCCACTGATAGTGACCACGTTTTCGGAAAGTTGCCACGGTTCCACTCCACTAGTTCGGGAACGAGTGTGACAAAACTGTGATAAATAATCGCTGGGAAACCCGCACTCGAAACGTCGTGGTTTCTAAGCTATTGAGATTTATTGGATCATCTGGTCGGGGTGAGTGGATTCGAACCACCGGCCCCTGCCTCCCGAAGACAGTGCTCTACCAGGCTGAGCTACACCCCGATCAATCGGAAATATTAAGTATAGAGCATACGAATTGCGGTCCGCCGCTCAGTAACGTCGTTCCACGGCGAAGACCGCCAGATCCATCAGCGCTTTCTTATAGGGCGAATCCGGGACGATGTCCAGGGCCTTCTGCGCCAATTTGGCTTCGTCGCTTGCCCGGCGCGCAGTGTACGCAAGGGAACCGGTTGATTCAATTATCGCCTGAACATCCTCTATGTATTGGCGCCCGCCAATCTTGATTGCTTCACGCAAACGGTCGCGCTGGGCTTCGGTCCCGCGCTGCATAGCGTTGATGATCGGAAGAGTTGGTTTTCCTTCGTCGAGATCGTCGCCGATGTTCTTTCCGCTTTCCGCGGCGCTGGAGCTGTAGTCGAGGACGTCATCGATGAGCTGAAACGCGGTACCGAGATGCAGTCCATATCGGGCCAGTGCCTTTTCCACGGGGCTGGATTGATTGCTGATTACCGCGCTCAATTGGCCCGAGGCCTGGAACAACTTAGCGGTTTTGCGATGTATGGTGTCGAGATATTGTTCCTCTGTGGTGTTTGGAGAGTGGCAGTTCATCAACTGCATGACCTCTCCCTCGGCGATCTGATTGGTCGTTTCGGCCATGATTTCCATGATGCGCATGCTGCCGAGTTCAACCATCATTTGGAATGCCCGGGTGTAGAGAAAGTCTCCCACTAGAACACTCGCTTCGTTGCTCCAGATGTTGTTCGCCGTGACCTGACCGCGACGCAGTTCCGAGGCGTCCACGACGTCGTCGTGAAGGAGCGTCGCCGTATGAATAAACTCGACGATCGCCGCCAAATGAATGTGCGAGTCTCCTCGATAGTTGCAGGCGCCGGCGGCGAGCAATACGGTAACCGGGCGCAGACGCTTGCCGCCGCTATGAATGATATAGGCCGCGAGTTGATTGATGAGGGCGATGTCGGAGCGTAATCGCTCGTCGATGAGGCGGTTGACGGTGGTCATGTCGGCGTCGACCAACTCCGTAATGGCATTAAAGTCGACCGAGGCAGCGTGGGTCTTTCGCAAAGGTAGAGGAACCGAGGACATATCCAAGCGCAGAAACTCCGAATATTCTTGTGGTTGAACGGTCTTCCTGAGAATCGCTATCGGGCCAAGAATGCCGGGTGTCGGCTAAACTTGCAAGCGGCGGCGCCGTCGTAATCTCTAGGCATTTGACCTGGTGACACCCCATCGCTACAATCGCGCGCCTGCAAATTTTCGGTTTTTTCTTGGGGAAACAATCATGTATGCGGTCATTGACAGTGGCGGCAAGCAGCATCGGGTGGAGCTGGGTGAGCGGCTGAAGGTGGAAAGTCTAAAGGCCGAACCGGGGACGGTCGTTCGATTGGACAAGGTCCTCATGGTCGTGGACGGCAGCGACGTGCAGATCGGAGCGCCGCATCTCGACACGGCGATTGAAGCCACGGTGCTCGGTCACGGCCGGGGGGATAAGATTCGCATATTCAAGATGCGACGCCGTAAGGACATGCGTCGACATGCGGGTCATCGACAGAACTACACCGAGCTGGAAATTATCCGGATCGGCGATGCGGTTGCGCCGATAAAAGCGGAGCGAGCGGAAGGGCCCAAGGAGGTAGAGCCCGAAGCGCCGGCGGAGGATGCAGTCCCCGAGGCGGACGATTTGACCCGGATAAACGGCATCGGCCCGGCGATCGTTGAGAAGCTCCGCGGCATAGGCGTTACGTCGTTTTCACAGATCGCGGCGTTCACCGAAGAAGATATCGATAGAGTCAATGAGCAGCTCAGCTTCAAGGGACGGGTTGAG
>JBFGKR010000325.1:0-3101 GCA_041576575.1 Arenicellales bacterium
GACGCGCATGTACAGTCCTGCGCATTTTGTAAAAAGCATCCGGGTCACGTTCGCAGGGGAACTCGTGCTCTCCGCGGAGACCGATATTTCAGTGAGCGAGAATCCGAACCTTCGCTTTTACTTCGTACCCGACAAACCCGGCGAGCTGCGAGCCGAAGTGCTGGACAACAAAGGGATGCAATTCAACCACTCTTACACGTTCGCCCCAAGTCCATCTTCGCCCGCGGTCGCGGGCGACTAAGGGAGGCTCAACGGACCTTCTTCCCTATTGGGAAACAGGCCTTTTCCGCCGCCTCCCGAATTCGCCGCAGATCCTTGACCTCCTTACGGGCGCCGGGGGCATCGCGAAAGGCACCGCCGCGCTCTCCGGGGGTCGTGATCATGACGGACATGGTGTCCGCGTGCACATAGGCATCGTAGGTCATCTGCTCGGCGATCTTATCGATTACGCAAACGCAGGGATACAGAGTGTCGTAGCTCTGGCCCCCATGGCTTTGCATACAACCGAGTACGAATTCCACCCTGGCCTGGGTTGGGAAGTCGTTGCCGTACGACATTGCGGGAAGACAACACGATCCAAGGAGTAACGCCCCAGCCCGAAGACTCATTTCATTCGCCCATCCTGTGTATAGTTCAAAGGGACGGAATCGTATCAGAGTGCAATAGACGTGTCAGCCGATCGCCGTCCGCGGCACCTAGACCCCGTCACTCGACGGCTGCATCGACAATACTCTGCAGCATGGCGTTGACCGCGGCCACGTGCTCGCGAACCCTAGCATCCTCCGGAAGCAACCACGTCTCCACAACGACGCCCTCGTCGGTTTCGTAGACGACGACCTTGCACGGCATGTGCAGCAGGAAATCGGGCGCGGCCTTTAGAATCTGCGCCGCTTCTTCGAGATTGCAGAAATGCAGCACCAACGCCTGCGGGTACTCCCGTCCGTGACGCCGACTGAGCGCCGAACCTATCGCATTTTCCCCCGTTATCCGGTAGTTGTGCTCGGTGATGGCGAACTTTAGGTCTGCGATCACTTCGCGGAAAGGCTTCTGCGAGCGCGCGCTGTGGCGGTAACCCGGATCATCGCCATGACTCGGAGCCGCAATACCCGCAAAACAACCACAAATGGCCAGCAGTCGAATCCCTATATAAAATCGGCGCCGCGCTCTGTTCTGCATTGCAAACGTTGTCATACCCCTGTCGGGCCTTTGACCGTCCACCACTCTATAATCTTATCATGCACGTGGTTCGACGCACGCTCCTCGCCGCACTGCTCGTCCTAGGGCCGTCGCTCTCGTCGACGATCGCCGACGCAGACCCCTGCGCGTCCACTTCTGTTGCCGAACCCGTGTCGTCCGACGCGCCGGCGCTGCGACATCCCGAAGGTCTGTTATGGAGAATCGCTCATCCCGGGACCGCACCCAGCCATGTGTTCGGAACTATTCACGTCGACGATCCCCGCGTAACGGCATTGCCTCCGCAGGTAGAACGCGTCTTTCTCGGCGCCTCGCGACTGGTCGTCGAAATCGAACTGCATCCTGCGGCACAGGCCCGTTTCGCGGAGGCCACGCGTTTTTCCGGTACGAGCGACCTGCGCCAATACCTCGACCCACCCACGCTTGCGTTGCTGGTTCGCATTGGCGAGAAGCACTACGGCCTTCGATCCATGGATCTCATAGCGCTCAAACCTTGGTCGATCTTCACGTTGCTGAGCCGTCCGCGACCGACGTCCAGGCCAGTCCTCGACGCCATGCTGCAAAAGCGGGCGACGTCCATCGGTATGCCGACTCACGGTCTGGAGTCTGCGTCCGAATTGATCGCCGTCCTCGACAGCATCCCCTTGAGCGACCAGATCACTCTCCTAAAAGACGCCGTTTGTCAGCACGACTTGATCATGGAACAGGTGCGAAAAATCACCGAAAGCTACCTATTGCGCGATCTAGCGGCATTGGTCGCATTAAACCACCAAAGCCACGAGGACGAAGAACTCTTCGACCGCTTCATGCGCAAGCTCGTTTATTCGCGTAATCGACGAATGGTTGAGCGCATGAGCACGCATCTCGATAACGGTAACGCGTTCATCGCCGTCGGCGCCATGCATTTACCGGGGCCGCAAGGCGTTCTTGAGCGGCTCGAGCGCAGGGGGTACGAAGTCTCGGTGGTCTACTGAGCAGGGAGGATTTGCGACCGCCGCCGCGCGGCGAGGAATCGAAAAGCCGACCCGGAGGCGAACGCACGGACCCCTCATTTTTCGCACCAGCCAATCGAACCCCCACGTCCAGGCCCCACCGCGAAAGCCCCACTGTGGTAAGCCGTCGACGGCCGGGCCCGTGTTTGCGCGGCCCCCGGGCGGCACTGTCGAGCATTTTCTCTACGGCCTGCTATTATTAAAAGGTAGAAATACAACAGATTTGAGGGTGTCCTCTATATCTTTGTAGGTCCCGCGGGATCCCGTTCGCAGCGGAATCAGTGGCCGGCAATGCCGATGCAGACGTTTAGACAAACTTGGCGCACCTGGGTCCTGGTGGTCGTTTTCACCGGGGCAATGGAATCGCCGGCGTGGGCGGAGGATTACTCCCCGCCGGCGCCCGGGCTGAAGGTGCTCGTGGGTGAACATCGACTGCATATTTATTGTTCGGGCGCCGGACAACCGACGGTTGTGCTCGATGCCGGACTGGGCGGGAGCTCGCTGGATTGGACGCGTGTGCAACCACGAGTCGCTGGGTTTACGCGCGTATGCGCCTACGACCGCGCCGGATACGGCTGGAGTGAAAACGGACCGCTCCCGCGCACCAGCCGTCGCCTGGCGGAGGAACTCCACATCCTGCTGGACACCATAGCGGTTCCGAATCCATACGTCCTCGTGGGCCATTCCTTCGGCGGTCTCGTCGTAAGGGATTTTGCCAGCCGCTTCTCAGAGGAAACCGCTGGCATTGTTCTCGTCGACGCCACACACGAAAACCAGTTCGCGCGCTACCGCGACGACGAAATCGCGCGCGACATTACGCCGTCGCGTCTATTGCTCGGAGCGAATCGGCCGTCGGTTCCGAACAACATCCCTGCGGACGTACTACCGATTGCACGCAGACTGGCGGCAAACCAC
>JBFGKR010000326.1:0-3092 GCA_041576575.1 Arenicellales bacterium
CATCACCAGCTTGTTTTCGATCGTCAGCAACATAGAACACTCCTTTCAAATATCCCGGTCGTACGGTGAACGATACTCTCATCGCCCACCCGTGGGTACACCCCCAATGGGAGGCCCGACCGCGAGGCCGGGAGTCGGAGAGAGGCGGGCGTGTCGGTCCTCGCGACCGCGCCACTCGCCCGCGAAAACGTCCTTTTTACGCTGATTTCGGCTCAGATGAGATTGCGAAGCATAAGCTCGGGGGGATGCGGAGCCATGTAAGTCTGACGGCCCACATACGCATCGGGACATTTACGGAAGTGGTGTTTGAGCAGCGTGATGGGCACGATTAACGGCACCTGACCGAGCCGATATTGTTCGAGCACATCAACCAGTTCGGCCTTGTCGTCGGCGTCGAGCTCGGTTTTCAAGTAACCCTGAATGTGCTGCAGCACGTTGGTGTGGTTCTTTCTCGTCGCCGGTCTTTTCAGGCAAATCATGAGCTGCCGGATGTACCGGTCGGCCAATTCGCGTATCGGGCCGTCGCCCGCCTTGGCCACTAGTTTTCCCAGCTGTCGATAGCCGGCCTGATCATGCGCGAGCACCGCGAACTTGTGGTTCGTATGGAATTCGACGAGTTTTGACGCCGTCATGCCTCGACGCTGGACTTGCTGCCAGCGGTGGTAGGTGAACACGCGCTCGATGAAATTCTCCCTGAGCACAGGGTCGTTGAGCCGACCGTCCTCTTCCACCGGGAGATTGGGTAGGCCTCCCATCAACGCTTGTGCGTATTGACCCACGCCGTCGCTCGATGCTGCTCCCTTAACCCCATCGGCATACAATTTTACGCGCTCCATACCGCAGCTGGGCGACCTGCTCTTGAATATGTAACCGCTTATGTTATCGAGTTCCTCGGCCATCTTGGCACCGTACTCGCGTAGCCGGTCGGTAACGTCCAACTCCGGTTCGTTAACTCCGACTACACGAATGCCGTGCGGTGTCCCGACGAGCCGAATCGGATCCCGGGGAATGCCGAGCCCGATCGCGACCTCCGGACAGATGGGAACGAATTCAAAGTAGTTGCTCAAGGTGCCGGTGATAAATCGATCCCTCTTGTGTCCACCGTCGTAGCGGACATTCTGTCCCAAGAGACAGGTGCTGATTCCAATCGACACCATCTCGTTGGAGTTTGACCGTTGCAACGTTACGATGCAGCGCCCATGGCGCGTGCCCGTTTCAATGTCAACTTTGCTCGTTCCTGCTGTTCCGCCGGTGCGACGAAACACTCGGGCCACCCGCTGACGTTGGCCTCGACTAGGTCGGCGATCATGTCGATGTGAGAGAGGTCGTCATTGAGGCAGGGGATATATTGAAATCGCTCACCTCCGGACTGAAGGAACAGCTGCCGATTTTGTTGATCGATCTCCTCCAATGTTTCCAGGCAATCCGCGGCAAACCCGGGGCAAATCACGTCCACGTTTTTCACCCCCTCGGCCGGAAGAGCTTTTAGAACTTCGTCGCAATAGGGCTGCAACCAGGGCTCACGCCCGAAGCGGGACTGAAAAGCCACCGACCACTGCTCAGCGTCGAGTTCCAGCGCTTCCGCGACTAAGCGCGCCGTCTTCTGGCATTGACAATGGTACGGATCTCCCTGCTGCCAATATCTCTGTGGTATTCCATGAAAAGAAAACAGCAAGCGTTCTCCGCGTTGAGATTGGCTCCAGTGCGTGCGCACCTTGTCCGCGAGAGCGGCAATATAGCGGGGATGGTCGTGGTAGCCGCTGATAAAACGGAGTTCCGGCACCCAGCGCCAGGTCTTCAGGGTGTCTGCGACCGAGTCGAACACCGATCCGGTGGTCGTTCCGGAGTATTGCGGATACAGGGGCAAAATGAGAATCCTGCGTGCGCCGCGGTCATTCAAGCGTTCGAGCGCCGCGGAAACAGCCGGCTGGCCATAGGTCATACCCAAGTCTACACAGACGGGGCGTTGAAATCGTCGCGCCAACTCTGTCGCCAGGGCGGCCGCCTGGCGCTGCGAAATTACCATTATTGGCGACCCGGCGTCTGTCCAGACTTTGTTGTACGCTTCCGCGCTGCGTTTCGGGCGCACATTCAGGATGATCAAATTCAGAACGAACCACCAGACGATCCGAGGAAATTCCACGACCCGTGGGTCGGAGAGGAATTGCTTCAAGTAGCGCCTAACACCCGGTGTAGTAGCCGCCTCGGGCGTCCCAAGATTCACCAGTAACACGCCGATCTCGGAGGCGGCGTCGTGACGGAAGTTCGTAATGCCGCGGTACGCGGTCATGAATTCGTCTCCTCTTCCATGGCACGCAGTATACTCGAACGCTTGGTTCGAATCGTGGGTAGAACGCGCGCGCGCGTCGAAAGCGTTTTTTCGTGCTCCCTGGACGGCGTCTGCAGCGGCTTTGGACGAGTCAATGTTCGCCTACGACGGGGAGCGTCCTCCGCCGATCATCGACCCGAAGCGGACCGACGCTCGGTCGTTGGCCGCCCCATCCCGCCTGCACGCGGGGGAGCCGCCGCACCGGGCGTCCGGCTCAATCCGTGCGCGTGCGTTTATTCCCAGGGTATTCGATGAGCGATCTGCAACATCAAGCGTTTCCCGTGACGCGCACCGTCGGACTTAGGTGCTCGCGGGCAAAGTCGACCATGCGTTTGAGGGATCTTTCCGCCTTGCGCCGAATGTCCTCGTCAACGAGAACTTCGTTTTCACCGCTTTCGAGAACGCGAACCAAGCGTGCGAGGTCGTTCATCTTCATCCAAGGACAGTGACCACAGCTCTTGCAGGTCGCCCCTTCGCCTGCGGTCGGCGCGGGGATGAAAATCTTGCGAGGAGCCGCTTCGCGCATCTTGTGGAAGATTCCATCCTCGGTGGCGACGATGAAAACTTCGTTATTCATCTCCTGCGCCGCCTTGATGATCTGGCTGGTCGAGCCCACCCGATCGGCTAGGGCAATTACACCCGGTGGAGACTCGGGGTGAACCAAGACCGCGGCGGCGGGATACAGGGTCTTTAGTTGTTCCAATGCGTCCGCCTTGAATTCCTCGTGTACTACGCAGGAGCCTTGCCACATGAGCATGTCGGC
>JBFGKR010000327.1:0-3072 GCA_041576575.1 Arenicellales bacterium
GGCAGGGTAAACCCCACCCGGAGCAAGACCGAATAGGGGCCCGACGGTGTCGCCCGCACCGGGTCCGGGTAGGTCGCTAGAGGCGGGTGGCGACACCCGCCGCAGATGAATGGCTGTCCCCGACAGAACCCGGCTTACAGGCTGACTCTCTCTCGTCGCGGTGTCGCCTTCGAGGTGCTCCGGCCACCGCCCCCCGGCGGCCGTTGCGCTGGGAAACGCGGTCGCGGACGCAAGCGGCGACACCGCTGTCCGAGCGCGGTTGCGGTCGCCACCGACCGGCGCGCCGTGGATCCTCCGCTGCTCGCGTCCCGACGGCGTAACCGCTTGTCCGATAAGGAAGAATTTTCCTTAATTCCCTCTGAATATGCTTGACTTCTGCGGTTTTCTCTCACTATAGTGTGTTTATTAGTGGGGAGAAGTGTAAAAAAGTGGCGAACTAGGGCTGGTGAGGAGCGATGTTCCGCGGTGTCAATACGCTTAACCTGGACGTCAAGGGTCGATTAGCGATTCCGACCCGGTATCGAGAGGGCCTCCTCCGCCAGAGCGAGGGCAGACTGGTCGTCACCATTAATGACACGAGCTCCGAGCGCTGTCTATGGGTGTATCCCCTCGACGAGTGGGAAGAGATCGAGCGCAAATTAGTCCGCCTACCCAGCCTGGATGCCCATACCCGACGATTGAAGCGAATCCTCATCGGACACGCGACCGATTGCGAAATCGACGCCAGTGGCCGCGTGCTGTTACCGGCGCCGCTGCGCGAATACGCGGAATTGAAGAAGCACGTGGTGTTGATCGGGCAAGGCAACAAGTTCGAGATTTGGAGCGAGGATCTCTGGGATACCCACCGGGAACAATGGTTGTCTCAGACCGTTGAGGACGGTCCCTTATCCGTGGAGTTGGAATCGCTATCCCTATGACATCCAAGCTATGAACCGTCGTGTCGGCGAGAGGGCACAAGCCGGTCTTGGTGAGAGAAGTGGTGAGAGCGCTACAAATAACGACAGATGGAATATACATCGATGCTACATTCGGTCGCGGAGGACACAGTCGCGAGATCCTTCGCTCTCTGGGGACGCAGGGTAAACTAATCGCGATCGACGCGGACCCCGAAGCCGTACGACAGGCGCGTTCGAGTTTTGAGGACGACCCCAGGGTGACGGCACTGCAGGATCGATTTGCGCATCTGAAACAAATCGCCGACGCCCTATCCGTCACGGGTCGAGTGGACGGGGTGCTTTTCGACCTCGGTATTTCCTCTCCCCAAGTTGACGATCCCCGGCGCGGTTTCGGCTTTCGCCAAAATGGGCCGCTGGATATGCGCATGGATCCGAGTCGAGGGGTATCGGCCCGTGAATGGCTGGAGACGGTCAGCGTTGGGCAACTCGAACAGGTCATACGCGAGTTCGGCGAGGAACGTTACGCTCGACGAATCGCGCACGCAATCGCGAATACGCGCCGTGAACAATCCATTGTGAACACGGCCGACCTCGTGAAGATCATAGAGCGTGCGGTGCCTCGTGCTGATCCCCACAAACATCCGGCCACCCGCACGTTTCAGGCGATTCGAATGTTCATAAACGAGGAATTGGAACAATTGCGCCAGGCCTTGCCGCAGGCCGTAGAGTTGCTCCGAGCGGGCGGTAGACTAGTTGTCATCAGTTTTCATTCTCTGGAAGACCGCTTGGTCAAGAGGTTCCTCCGCGCTGAATCGCGGGGCGATCCTTTTCCGCCGGATTTTCCCATCCCCCACCATCGCCTGCGTCCGCGTTTACGGGTGGTGGACAAGCCCATACGACCCGGTGAGGACGAGATTCGCGAAAATCCTCGTGCTCGGAGCGCGATTATGCGAGTCGCCGAACGCACGGAGGCAGTGTATGCGTAAGTGGATCTTCTTGATGACGGTAGCGGTGGTAGTCAGCGGTATAACCGTCGTCCACGTACGTCATCAAAATCGATTAATTTTTGTCGCTTTGCAGGAGGTGCAGCAACAGCGTGATCGCTTGAATATCGAGTGGCGGCGTTTGCTGCTCGAAGAGAGCACGTGGTCCATGCACCAACTGGTCGAAAACAACGCCCGTAAAAAACTGGGAATGACAACGCCCAGCTCCGCAGACATGGCGATTTTGTCCGGACAGGTTGAATGACGAAACAAACGCAATCTATCGTGCACCCCAGCCGTCACTGGCTGGTATTGGCTGCCTTGTTTCTGATTATGGGTCTGCTGTCTGGACGGGCGGTGTACCTTCAAATTCTGGACACGGATTATCTCAAGGCCCAAGGCGATGCGCGCTACTTGCGATACACGCACATACCGCCCACGCGCGGGATGATATTGGACCGTAACCTCGAGCCGCTGGCGGTGAGTACGCCGGTAGATTCCGTTTGGGCGCACCCACAAACGTTGCTCGATCAAGGTCATTCGTGGGGACGACTGGGCAAAATCCTGCAGCTGTCGCCCTCCAGGCTGAAGCGGTTGTGCCAGAAAAATCTGGACCGCGAATTCGTTTACTTGAAGCGCCACCTGCTCCCCGAATCTGCGAACCGCTTGCGGGATCTCAATATTCCGGGCGTCGATCTGTTGCGCGAATATCGACGTTACTATCCCCTGGGGCCTTACATGGGCCACGTGCTGGGGTTCACGAATGTCGACGATAAGGGCCAGGAGGGCATCGAATTAGCGTACAACGGGCACTTGAGCGGCGTTGCGGGGAAAGACCGCGTCCTCAAAGATCGCTTCGGCCACATCGTCGAAAGGGTGGAACGCATCCAACCGGTCGTCAACGGCGGCGATCTGCGTGTAAGCCTCGATGCCCGCATTCAGTTTCTCGCTCACCGCTACCTCAAGGCGGCGGTGCGGCATCACCGTGCCAAGAGCGGCTCCGTGGTGATCTTGGACACCAACACAGGAGAAGTGTTGGCGATGGTAAACGAGCCGAGCTTCAACCCCAACAACCGAGACGATCTGCGCGGGAGTCGATTCCGAAATCGTGCGGTCACGGACGTGTTCGAGCCGGGATCGAAGGTGAAGCCGTTTACGGTGGCCATGGCGCTTCAGAGCGGTCGGTTTGGGCC
>JBFGKR010000328.1:0-3067 GCA_041576575.1 Arenicellales bacterium
ACTGCCCGGCGCGCCCGAGAGACGACCAAAGCGTCAACATCACAACGGAACCCCAGGTCCTCCAGGTCACCGCGATCCAGGCTCGTGAGCACGGTGACCGCGAGAATTTGTACATCTCCCTTGGACTCGGCAGCCGCGCGCATGATGGCGTCATTGCCGTGTACAGTGGCGAAGGTGATGCCCCGGTTCCTAAGTTGCTGCACAGCGCGGGCAACCGTGACGGGAACGTCAAAAAATTTCAGGTCGACGAACACTTTTTTCTGGCGTTCGCGCAGCCAATCTATGAGTTCGAAAGAGCCGCCGGCCATGAACAATTCCAGACCGAGCTTGAAGAAAACGACGCCCTCCCCCAAACGGATCACCCAGTCTTTAGCTGCGTCGACATTCGGAACGTCCAAGGCGAATATCAGTCTTTCGTTGTTCGGAATTAATTTCGGCATGGCAAGCCCATGCGAGCCGCGTATCGCGGATAAAAACACGGCCTCGTTCTGAGATGCTCAGTTTGTATATCTACACGTTCAGGTAGCCCAGAATTCCTTCTGCCGCCAACCTTCCTTCCCATACCGCCGTGACCACCAAGTCCGACCCGCGAACCATGTCTCCGCCAGCGAACACCTTCGGATTGCTAGTCTGAAACTTGTACGTGGTTTCCTCGTTTGCCTTCACCAGGCCGGACGCGTCGAATTCGATATTATATTCTTTGAACCACGCGGCGGGACTGGGCCGAAATCCAAAGGCTACAACCACCCGATCGACGTGCACGATCTCCTCCGATCCCGGCACCGGTTCTGGTCGACGACGTCCTCGCTCGTCCGGCTCGCCGAGGCGGGTATGCACGAGCTTGATCGCCGCCGCTTTATCGTCCCCGACGATTTCGACCGGTTGGCGGTTCCACAGGAAATCCACGCCCTCTTCCTTGGCATTGTATACCTCCCGGCGGGACCCCGGCATGTTGGCCTCGTCGCGCCGGTAAATACAGACCACCGAAGTCGCGCCTTGACGTACCGAAGTTCGCACGCAGTCCATGGCCGTGTCGCCGCCGCCCAGGACGGCAACTCGTTGTCCCCGCATGTCGATAAAACGGTTCGTGTCGTCTTCCCAACCCATAACTCGATTAACGTTCGCGATCAGGTACGGCAGGGCTTCTTCGACTCCTGGAAGATGTTCGCCGGCAAATCCTCCCCGCATGGATGTGTACGCCCCCATGCCCAAAAACACGGCGTCGTATTCGTCGAGTAGGCGTTCAAACGGGACATCTTTGCCTACATCCGTGTTGAGCACGAATTCGACGCCCTGCTCCTCGAGCAGACTGCGCCGACGTATCACGATCTCTTTTTCGAGCTTGAACGGCGGAATGCCGTAGGTCAGCAGTCCTCCGACTTCCGGATATCGATCGTACACCACCGGTTGCACTCCATGGCGGGTCAGCACATCGGCGCACGCGAGTCCTGCAGGACCCGCTCCCACCAGCGCAACCCGTTTCTCGGTTTTCTCGACGTGGTTGAGATTTGGCCGCCAACCCTGTTGCAGGGCTTCGTCGGTGATGTATTTCTCCACCGACCCAATGGTAATTGCTCCGAAGCCGTCGTTGAGCGTGCAGGCGCCTTCGCACAATCGGTCCTGAGGGCAAATACGGCCGCAGATTTCCGGAAGCGAGTTCGTGCGATGGGCGAGTTCTACCGCCTCGAAGAGCTTGCCTTCTGCTATAAGTTTCAACCAGTTCGGGATGTAGTTGTGGACCGGGCACTTCCATTCGCAGTAGGGGTTGCCGCAGGCTATGCAGCGCGCGGACTGCGACGCTGCGGTGTCTTTGTCGTAGTGTCCATAGATCTCGTTCCATTGGTGTACGCGCAGCCGAGCCGGGGCTTTTTCCGGGTCCTGGCGTGGCAGATTGATGAACTGAAACGTCTTGCTCATTGGACGCAGATCGTTTGGGGTGATTATGCCGCTTGCAGCAACATATCAAGCAGTGTTTCGAGATCCGTGGCCTTCGGTTTCGCCAACCAGAAATAGCGGATGAGGTCGAAGAAATCTTCTTGAACTTGGCGCCCCCAGGCGCTCCCGGTCTCAATCACGAATTCATCGATCCGGTCCTGTAGGTAGTTGAGGTACGCCTCCATGCGCTCCGGGGTTAGGCGGTGGGTATCAATCAATTCGCGATTGTAGCGGTCCGAGAAAATTCCCTGACGATCCATCACAAACGCGATCCCGCCGGTCATGCCCGCACCGAAGTTCAACCCTGTGTCACCGAGCACGCATACCGCGCCACCGGTCATGTATTCACAGCCGTGGTCGCCGACTCCTTCGACGACGGCAATTGCACCCGAGTTTCGCACCGCAAAACGCTCGCCCGCTCGCCCGGCCGCATATAATTTTCCTCCGGTGGCGCCGTACAGGCAGGTATTGCCGATTACAGTAGCCTCCTGGCTCGGGAAGGTGCTGTTCTTGGGCGGATAAATTACGATCTTTCCACCGGCCATACCCTTGCCGACATAATCGTTGGCGTCGCCTTCCAGATACATGTGCAGACCGCCCGCGTTCCATACGCCAAAGCTCTGCCCCGCAGTGCCGCGAAGCCTGATGTTGATGGGCTGGTCCTCCATACCGCAGTTCCCATGGCGTTTTGCGATTTCTCCAGAAAGGCGCGCGCCTATGGAGCGGTTGGTGTTCTGTATTTCGTAGGCGAATTCGCCTCCAGTTTTTTCCTCGATCGCCGGCAAGGCATCGGCAACCATCTTTTCCGCGAGTTCGCCTTTGTCGAAGGTTTCGTTCTTGTCCACGGTGCAGAACTGGGGTTTATCTTTTGACACCCCGGCATCGGAGAGTATCGGCAGGAGATTGAGGCGTTTCTGCTTCTCGGTCTTCCCTTCCCGGATCACGAGCAAATCAGTGCGGCCGATCAGCGCCTCCAAACGTGGTACGCCGAGCAATGCCAGCCATTCACGGACTTCCTGGGCGACGAACGTAAAATAATTGATAACACGCTGAGCGTTACCAACGAAGTGTTTTCGCCGCAACCCCTCGTGCTGTGTGGCGACGCCCGTGGCGCAATTGTTCAGATGGCAAA
>JBFGKR010000329.1:0-3059 GCA_041576575.1 Arenicellales bacterium
CCTTCACCGGCGGCGGGGCGGAAACTTCGCTCTATGAATAGCGCTTGGTCTTGCCGGTCTACGAGAATGGCGGTGGAACTGCGGGTTCCGTAGTCGGGACTGGTGACAAAGGCGGGCGACAGAAGCCGCTCGAGGTCTTCACCCACGCCGGTGTTCGGAAGCTCTTCCGTCGAAATCTCTTGATTACCGAGCAATGTGAACAGCAATTGGACATCCACTTGCTTGTCGTCTCCCAGAATCTGCAGCATTCTCTGTTTGCCGCGCACGAGTTTTGGCCAGGGTGTTTCGAGGAGGTGATTGCTTAGACCGTATAACCCAGCCGTCAGCGTTTGCGGTTCCATGCCGCGGTTTGAGCAATACGCAACGACCGAGCTGTCGGCGGCGACCAGATTGAAGCCCGCGTACTCCTCGGCTACCCGTACGACGTGTTCGATGTATGATTCCGGAGGTAGATCGCCGACCAGATAATCGCGAACCAAATGCCCCCGTGATCTGGGGTACGCAGTGGCTGCGATTTCTCGATAGTTCGTAACCGCAGCCCATCGACCGCGGCGGGTAATGCCCAGCCAGGTGCCGCCTTGTTCAAGGTCGCGCCCCGCGAGGACGTCCAAATCCGGCGTCCAAAACCGCGCCGGTTCCGTTGCGCGTCGGTAGTATTCATCGCGGTTGGCGGCGACTACGAGTTTGTAATAAGGATGCTGATCGACAGCGAAAAACAATAGACACACGATGATCCACTTGGTCAATTATCAAGGGGTAATTCGATTTGGGCTTCCGGAGCGGCACGATATACCACGCACGTACGGCCGATCACTTGGACCAGCTCCGCTGCCGCGAGATCGCAGATCTTATTGGCCACTTCGAGACGCGCGGTCCGGTTTAATACAGGTAATTTGACCTTCAAGAGCTCACGGTGTTGCAAAGACTGCTCGATCTCCTGTACGACGTTTCGGCTCAAGCCCGCCGACCCTACGATCACCGACGGTCGTTGATGATGGGCGAGGCCGCGGAGAAAATGCTTTTGTTTGGGCGTTAAAGGCATGGTATCGAACGGGGAGGCAAGTTAAGTAGCATAGTGCGGGTAAAGAAACGTAAACGCAATAACTGGCTGCAGCGGCATCAACGGGATATCTACGTGCGCAAGGCGAAAGCGCAAGGATTTCGAACGCGTGCCGCCTTCAAAATCATGGAACTCGATCGCAGCGACCGACTGTTCCGGCCGGGTTTGGTGGTCGTGGAACTTGGCGCCGCGCCGGGCGGTTGGTCGCAGTATGTGCGCTCCAAGATCGCTCCCGGCGGCCTTTTGGTGGCGGTGGACCTCCAGGACATGCCTCCCATCCCCGGCGTCCAAGTCGTTCGTGGAGATTTTACCGATAGTGAAATCAAGCAAAAAGTTCTCGATTGCCTGCCGGATGGCTACGCAGACCTTGTAATCTCCGACGCGGCACCCAATATTACCGGTATCGAAGCCGTCGATCAGGGTAACACTTTGGCCTTGCTGGAGAGCAGTTTGGATCTGGCGTGTACCGCGCTTAAACCCGGGGGGCATTTTCTTGTCAAAACAATGGAAGGCCGCGAAAGTCAGGAGTTTCGCCGTCGTTGTGCTCTATACTTTGAGCAATGTAAGGCGCGAAAACCCAGAGCCTCACGGGCGCGCAGTCGGGAAGTTTATCTCCTGGCCAAAGGATTTACCCCGGAATGTAAAGGCTGAGCGTATTGTGCGGCGCACGAAACCGTAGCAGAATGTGAGCGGGGACCTGTGTCGTCGCCGACCGGTGCACCGTGAGGACAGAATGTTTCGAGGGTTTCCGGTAAACTTGAAGGACTGAACACGTAACAAGGCATTATTTTGAACAACCTTACCAAAAATCTGATTCTATGGCTGGTGATTGCCATGGTGCTGATGGCGGTCTTCAACAATTTTGCACCTCGCGAAATTTCGCGCAGCCAGAAGATCGAGTACTCGACGTTTCTGCAGGAGGTGCGGGAAGGTCGAATAAAGCGCGTCACGATAGAAGGACAAAACATCTATGCTGAGACTACTTCGGGCCAGACATTCGTGACTTACGCGCCGGACGATCGAGGGTTGGTCGGCGACCTCATCGAAAACGGCGTAGAGATCGAGGCCCGGCCGGAAGAGTCGCCTTCGATATTCAGCCAAATATTGATTCATTGGTTCCCGCTGTTGTTGATCATAGGCGTATGGATATATCTGATGCGCCAGATGCAGGGCGGCGGCGGCCGTGGCGCTCTAAGCTTCGGCAAGAGCCGCGCGCGCATGCTCACTGAAGAAACCAATAAGATCACCTTCGAGGACGTCGCCGGGGTCGAAGAAGCGAAAGAAGAAGTCGGAGAACTCGTCGAATTTCTGCGAGACCCATCGAAATTTCAAAAGCTCGGCGGTCGAATTCCCCGAGGCGTGCTCATGACCGGCAATCCGGGAACCGGGAAGACCTTATTGGCGAAGGCGATTGCCGGCGAAGCGAAAGTGCCTTTTTTCTCCATCTCCGGATCGGATTTTGTGGAGATGTTCGTAGGCGTCGGCGCGTCCCGCGTGCGCGACATGTTCGACCAAGCCAAGAAGCACGCCCCTTGCATCATATTCATTGACGAAATCGATGCGGTGGGTCGACAGCGAGGCGCGGGACTGGGTGGCGGCCATGACGAAAGGGAACAAACCCTCAACCAACTGTTGGTGGAGATGGACGGTTTCGAGGGAAGCGAAGGCGTAATTGTGATCGCGGCGACCAACCGTCCCGATGTCCTGGACCCCGCACTGTTGCGTCCCGGCAGATTCGATCGTCAGGTACACGTGCCGTTGCCGGACATTCGTGGACGGGAGCAGATCCTCAAAGTGCATATGCGAAAGGTGCCGCTGGCGGACGACGTCGACGCTAACGTAATCGCCCGCGGAACACCGGGTTTTTCCGGCGCTGATCTCGCCAATCTGGTGAACGAGGCGGCCTTGTTCGCCGCGCGCGCGGGCAAGAAGCTGGTCAATATGGAAGATTTCGAGAAGGCCAAAGACAAGGTGGTCATGGGCGTGGAGCGCCGCTCTA
>JBFGKR010000330.1:0-3043 GCA_041576575.1 Arenicellales bacterium
CTCCGAACTCGCTACCCGAACGGTTACGGAATCGTCGTTTCCGATGGTCAGCCAGGCATTGAGCTCGACTGCGCCACCACCGTTCGTGGACGGTGGCCCCAACGCGGTTTCGGCACGAGCAAATGAAAACCCCAGCACCAGCCCGCCGCCGGCGGCGGCGGAAACCTTGAGGAAGTTGCGACGGGAGACGTTCACGCTACCCATCACAGTGCGCCTTTCTGCTGCATGCCTGCGGCGACCTTGATGGCGCGCCGAATACGCCGATACGTACCGCATCGACAGAGAACCGAAGACATCGCCGCGTCAATGTCGGCGTCCGTTGGGCTGGAAACTTTCCGCAACAAGGCGACTGCGGAAAGAATCTGTCCCGACTGGCAGTATCCGCACTGAGGAACGTCTTCCTGGATCCAAGCCGTCTGCACCGGGTGACTTCGGTCCGCGGACAGGCCCTCGATCGTGGTGACTTTTTTTCCAAGTAGCGCGCTGGCCGGCGTCACGCAAGCGCGCACCGGATCTCCGTCCACGAGCACCACGCAGGCCCCGCAAGCGGCGATTCCGCATCCGTACTTGGTGCCCGTCAGGAGCAAATGATCCCGGAGCACCCACAGCAGAGGGGTGTCGGGATCGACGTCCAAATCCCGCTTCTTTCCGTTTACCACGATAGTAAGCATGCCGACCTCCTCGCGCGCCAGGTTCTCTTCTTCGAGTTCTAATCATAACCTGATTACGGGATCGAGGTGACCGACACCGAACACCGCCACCCCCATGCGTTGCGTAGCGAAATCATGATCGGAAGTCCCATACGCGCTGCAAACGGAAATTTCAGTAGAGCGAACGCCGACGAACTCGGAACCCCGGGAAGATACCGGTTGTTGTAGACATCGACACGCGCTACTTCGTGCGCCGCTCGGTCGTGCGGTTTACGGGGCAAAACGCGACTTCCTAGCCCAGCTTTGCCCGTTTCGTGGACGTAATGCTATTTTTTGCATATACACAACCAGGTCCGAGCCGGGAAGACCGTTATTTCCACGATCCGTACAGCGGGTTGGGAATCAAGAACAGGTCCGCGCCAATCCTGTCGGATGCGCGCTGAGGGTTGCGTGCGGTCTCCTCCTGCTCGAGTTTCGGGAAGTCGTGGATGTTGTCGCCGAGGTACAGAACGATGTCGTGGGGCTGCCGCCAGGATTCTTGAATATCCGAGCTGTCGGCGCCCTGCCAACACAGGTCCGCCTTGCCTTCCGTCAATAAGCGTCGCCTGCGATCTTTGTCGTTCTTATAGCCGAACGTCTTCCATTCCTTGGGATTGTACTTTTGACGATCCAGTCTGGTTCGACCCAGCACGCACACCGTCTCTGCGTCCGCCTGCATACCCAGCTTGCGCATATTGTTGCGCGTATGATCCGCATGGCGGCGGTGACTCCGGTTCGTGATGACGGCGATCTTGCCCCCCAATTCGATCACCGTGTGAAAAAAATGTAAAACGCCGGGCACAGCTGCGGCTACCTCTCGACGCACCCATTCGTCCCAATGCTCATGCGCCATGGGTCTAAAGGTCCGCTCTTCCTCCACGTTGAGCGGGGAATTGTCGAGAATCGTGGCGTCGGCGTCGATCGACACCACCCACGGAACCGTTTCTCCCCGCCGCCGGCGTTCCAGAGCAATTTCTTTAACACGCTCGCGGGCCTGCTCGTAGATATCCAGCACCAGAGCCCGATACTCGGCCGATCGGCGAACCCACCTGAGACCCGGATGGAGCCCGTCGCCGAGGACGATGTCTATCGAGACGGGGCAGTGATCCGACGGACGCTTTTCCCAGGGTTGCGCGTAGCGCAGCACCCGAAAGGTGTTTTCCCGGGCCATTAAATCGGTTCCCCGGTCCAGAACGATATGGTCGATGAGTTCGGGGAAACGCGGGTGACAGCCCCGTTGCAGGTGATCAGCGGAAGCGCGCTCCAGGTCCGCAGCCAAGTTGGGCCGGCTGTCATCGATCTCGGCCCAGAAGTCGTCCCCCGCCACGTTGAGCCGTCGATTGAAGTCTCCGAGAACGATTACTCGTTCACCCCGCACGGCGTGACCGTCTATCCATCCTTCGAGGATTTTTAGCTGCTCGGCCAGGATGTCGCAGTTCGGATTTGAAGAAGAGCCGTCTAGCGGCTCGGAAAAACACTGCGACTGCAAATGGATCGAAAGCAGCGACACAGGCGTCGTACGCGGATAAATAAGTATTTCCACACCCCAGCGCGTCGTGGAAACGCCGAGTTCCTGAAGGTCCGGCAGGCGTGCATAAGGAACGTGATTTCGGATCGCAAATCCCACCCTCTGTGGTGTCATCGAACGTCCCGGAAGATTTCGACACTCCTCGCCGGGCGTATGGGGTCGCCGAGACATCTCGATGCGGTAGACGTCGGCATCAAACACTCTATGGGCGGCGTTTGTGCTCTCGACCTCTTGAAAAGCGACGACATCGGCGTTCAGCTTTCTAGCGTAATGCCGGAGAATTTCATAGTCGGATTCGGTTCTCGGCCGACACCCCGTTCCGTCGCGCTCCGCGAGATGTTCCAGATTCCAGGTGGCAACCTTGATGGTCTTGGCGCTGACGATGCCGATGGCGCCGGCGGTTAACGTGAACACGAATGCCGCAACAACTGCTGACCGGACGATTTCAGGAATCATCTCTCCTTCTCCGGACCGACCGAAAGGTCGCTTCGACGCGTCAAAGTATAATCCAGTAGCGGAGCGCATGCGTAGTATCACCACAGTCGCCGTCTTCGGCAATTTCACCTCCCGTAACCGTTTTATCTCCGGTATGCGTTATCATTCTGCATTACCAAAGCAACGCCGACTCCGTCAATCGGCTCCGAAAGGGCAGCTGGAAATGAATATCGCCGAGTCACTACTGCTCGCTTTGAGGGCACACGGAGCGCAGGAAGTATTCGGAATTCCCGGAGATTTCGCCTTGGACTTCTTCAAGGTTATCGAAAATTCCGGAACCCTGCCCCTGTACACATTGAGTCACGAACCCAGCGTCGGGTTCGCGGCGGAC
>JBFGKR010000331.1:0-3043 GCA_041576575.1 Arenicellales bacterium
CCGTGACGGAGACCGGCAGCCGCTCCGAATACTTGCCGTCGGCGTCGGTCAGGGTGGCGAACACGGTTCCGCCCGCGGTAAAGGTCACCTCCGCCCCCGCGATTGGATCGCCCGACAAGCTGTTGGTCACCGCACCGGAAACTTTGACAAATGGCCCCTGCTTCTTGGCGCCCTTGTCTTTCGGGCCCTGTGCCTTGTCGCCGGCCGCCGCGGCGGCCGCCGCGGACGGTGCAGCGGCCACCTCCCCCGCCCCGAGCGCGAATGCACCTAAGAGTCCCAGTGCCCCGACAATGAGCACCGGTAATCGCCAATTTACACTAGGTTTCATAGTAGCTCTCCCTCAATGTTCAATTTCTGCTGGATCAAATACGATCAAAGTAGCAACGGAGAAAGACCGCCGGATTCCACCACTTGTATTGCCTTTCTCCTTTTTCTTATTAAGCCCCCGTTGCCGCCTGGCGATCCTCGGCGCGCCTCAAAACACCAGAACATCGGCCGCTGCGTCGGAGTCGTCAGACCGTGTAAGCACGCTCGAATGGCCAGGGGATGCTAAGAAAAAACGCCATTCCTTGAGAGAACGCTTCCACACTTGAACAACGCCCTTTTAGTACAATTTTTGGTGGGGTCGAGGATAGCGAGCGCTATGGACTTGGTAATATGGCTAAAAACGCCAAAATCGGCGAACAAAAAGCCAAACGTGATCGAAGTCAACCGATACGGTTGAGCATTGGCAAACCACGCGGTTAGCCAACTACTGCGTCAAAAAATACGGACGTGTGTGGACGAACCCGTGGTTGCATGTAGCTGCAGTTTCCGGTGACGGCGCGGTGGGAGCGACTTATTGCGAGACCGTCGCGGCCCCCCGCGATCGGGGTGAAAATTTCGAGGTAAATTTCCCCATTTTTCCGGCGGCGAGCAAGCGCCCGAATTCCTCCGCCGGCACCGGTCTGCTGAACAAGAATCCCTGGGCTTCGTCGCACCCCTGGGAACGGAGAAATTCGAGCTGTTCATGGCTCTCCACGCCCTCCGCGATCAATCCAAGCTTGAGAGCGTGCGCCAACGCCGCGATCGCGTGGGTAATCTCGGCGTCCTTCTTGTTCGTCAATACGTCTTTGATGAAGGATCGATCGATCTTGAGGATGTCCACCGGGAACCGATTCAAGTAGTTGAGAGAGGAGTAGCCCGCGCCAAAGTCATCGATCGAAAGATATACGCCGATCTCTTTCAATTCATTCATCATGGTGATCGCTTGCTCGGTATTCGTGAGAAGCAGTCCTTCCGTGAGTTCGAGCTCCAGGAACCTGGGCTCGAGCCCGCTGTCTTCCAGCGCTCCGCGAACCGTTGCCACGAGTGACCGGTCCCGGAATTGCGCGGCAGACAGATTGACTGAAATTCGGGTGTGGATCAGATCGGCATTCTGCCAAGCCTTGTTCTGTTTGCACGCCGAGATCAAGACCCACTCCCCCACCGGTACGATCAGGCCGGTGTCCTCGAGTATCGTGAGAAATCGGTCCGGCGGCAATACGTCAAGTCGGGGATGATTCCAGCGCAGCAGCGCTTCCATACCGATGATACGACCGTGGGGAATCGAGACCTTGGGCTGATAGTACAACTCGAATTCGTCGTTTCTGAGGGCGTGTTGCAATTCCGATTCCAGGGTCAAACGCTCCAATGCGTTGGAGCGCAATCCGGCGGTGTAGGCGGCATAGACATTGCGTCCCGACTGCTTCGCCCGGTACATGGCGGCGTCTGCGCCTTTCGTCAGATCCTCGGCGTTCTCCGCATCGGACGGATAGATCGCTATACCGATGCTGACAGTGACGGTGGTTTCGTGCTCGCCCAAGTGCACCGAGTGCGCCACATTGTCGATGAGGCGTTGCGCTAACCTCGCGGCGTCCTCCGCATGCCGCAGATTCTCCAAAATGAGCGTGAACTCATCTCCCCCCATGCGGAATACCATGTCGCTCTCCCGCGCGGTCGCCCGAATGCGTTCGGCCACCACCTGAAGCAATTGATCTCCGGCGTCATGGCCAAGGCTGTCGTTGACGAGCTTGAAGCGGTCCAGGTCAAGAAAGAGAAGTCCCAACAAATTGTCATTCCGCTTGGCGCGCGCCAGCGCCTCTTTCATGCGCTCCGCAAAGCTTACCCGGTTGGGCAATCCGGTTAGCGGGTCGTGATATGCTTGATAACGAACTCTTTCTTCGTTGGCAATATGTTCTTTCTCGCGTGCGGACAGGACGTTGTCCGCGTGTCTTACGACGAGCATCAGAAACACGTACAGCAAACCGAGGGCTGATATCGATCCAATTACGATCTTCCGCTGAGTCAGCGCCAGCTCATTCACCAGCGTCGTGACATCGGAATACAGTTCGAAGACGGCTTCCACCGTTTTGTCGTCTCTGAACAAAGGAATATAGGTAGTCACTAGGTTGCGATCGACGATAACCCTCTCGAAGGCGTAGAACTCATTGCGAAACGTAATCGAGCTTGCGACTTCGCCACGCATTGCGGCCTGGAACCCCGTGTTATCGCGCTTGTCGACGCCAATCTGTTTTGGTTCTGTGGAGAACACCGTGAGACCATCGACGTTGTAGATTTTCACCTTGACCACATTCAGCCCCCGCATCTGCGCCGATACGTCGTTCTTGATTGCCTCGATTTCTTCGCGCGCCGCGAGTTCTTTCCTCGAAATATTGGACGCATTGCGCACGAATTCGGCATGCCGCGACCAGACCGAGTTCGCAAACGCCCTAGCGAGTGCGACGTTGGTTCGCGTTTGATGCGACATCAAGGCCTCCGTAGCGTGGTAACGGTAGTACCACGAGAGACCTGCGACCACCGCTACCACCGCGATCAGACTCAGGATGGAGAAATACCGGCTCAGTTTGAACACTGGGTATTCGGGCAAGATTCCATACTTCTCTTAAGCATAGTCGTTGCCCGCTGAATGCCCAGCGGAACGCAATGAATGGTCAATAATCCGTATGCGGCAGGGCGTTACATCGCAATCCGGCGGGACATCAGCCGCCCGTCCGGGAGCACC
>JBFGKR010000332.1:0-3035 GCA_041576575.1 Arenicellales bacterium
CGACAAGGCGAACAAGAGTCGAAAATCGTTGGAGCATCCGAACGCAGGAGGCGCCGGGCCGCAATGGACCTGTGTGCGGCGTTTGCCGGGCCCACGTCGTCGATGAACGACCGTGGGATCGAACAGCCGTTCAGGGACCTTGTCCTGAGGGTCTGGATTTCGCCGCAGCGCGAAGTTCGCCCCAGTCCAATATGGCTTACCTCGCAAACGTGCTCAGAATGGCGCTTCGATCCTGCGCAATCCTTTGATCTTCGGCGAATAACCGCTCCGTATTCGATTTGCAAGCGCCTGCATCGCTCGGCAGCGCTGCTACCTACGTCGCACCAACCGCGACAACAAGGGGAGACACTTGCCAAACTTCCAACGCGATGACCTCAGGACGGCGCCAATCAGTATCTTTCCCTTAAGGCATATGAATAGCAGCGTTATCTGCTCGTCACGGTTGCATGATCGTTTTATACTCTGGCTTATCAGAACTTTCTAGTAGAGAAGACTAATGGCAACGGTGCGAGAGGTGTTGGGTAAAAAGGGGCATGAAGTGTGGTCCGTTCATCCGCGTCATTCTGTATACGACGCCATTAAAAAGATGTCGGAAAAAAATATTGGTTCGTTGGTTGTGTTAGTGGACGACCAAATCGTCGGCATTGTTACCGAGAGGCATTATGCACGACATGTCATTCTCGAAGGTAGATCGTCGGCTGAAACACCAGTGCGGGAAATTATGGCTTCCGACGTTGTCTGCGTGCGACCCGACCAGACGATCGAAGAGTGCATGGCCATCATGACTGAAAAGCGGATACGTCATCTACCAGTGGTGGAAGACAATCGGTTAGTTGGTTTGGTCTCGATTGGCGATCTGGTCAAGAGCATTATTGCCGATCAAAAATTCACGATCGAGCAGCTTATACACTACATCCGGGGGTAACCAAGGAACCACGAACACCGTCCGTCCATGCGCTAGCTAGAACTGCAGTTAGCCGCGACTGTGCGCTTGAGTTCGGCTCGGAGTCGAGTCTCGGGGAACACGGATAGTTTGTTTGGAAAGGCGGATGATGCGTCGAGGAAATCCCCGATACCGGACATGTACTGATCGATCCAATTCCGACTAATGTAAGTAGATCTCCGCTCAATGACGGAGAAAGTCTCTACACCACTTCCCCGCCGCACGGTCGTAGAGGTAGTACTTGCCCATCCAGTTCGACAGGTTGATAGGATCTGCGGACTGCGCTGAGAGCTGCTTGTTGATGCCATTGATTTCCCCGTCGGCCTTCTTTTTTAGCTCCTTCAGGGACTGCGCCCACATGCGTTCGATCTTTGTTGCCGGATCATTTGTCTTCAATACGGTCTGGAAAATCTCCGAGTGACCACTACGAGCCGGACCGCTTCCCATACCCTCGTGCCGTGCGATCCCCCGCAACATACGTTTCATGTTCACGCCGCGGGCCTGGTTACCTCTGTAGAACTGCGTGCCGGCCTTGATGTGTTGGTTGAACACGCCCTCGCGCTCAAGCTTGAGTTCGTGTTTCGACACGTAGTGCCAGCCGTGGAACGGTCCGTTCTCGTCGTCGACTTGCTCAACGGTATAGCCGTGTTCGAGCCAGGTGTTATGGAAGCGGTTGCCGTGGGGATGGATCGCGCCGATTTGCTCGACCCCGCGGCTGGCGAGGCCCGGCGCCTGCGGGTGCGGCAGGGCGCACCAGTTTTCCCCGAACTTGACGCCTACTTCAAGGCAGTTGGGGCCATTTGAGCTAGCAATGGCGTGGGGCGGTGACCAGCCCGGCCGGGCGTTCCAATTCGAAGTGTGGCGCAAGCGAATACGCCACGGTCGCGGCGTCACGGTGACGGTGGTCGAATCCCACGCGTGATTGCCTTTGGCGTCCGTCACCTTGAGGCTCACCTTCATGGAACACAGCAGCACCGCGCGCGTCCGCATCCCGCTCTTCGTGGCGCCCGTATTGCCGGGACCGCTGCGGCAGTCGGCCTCCGGCGCGAAAAACCACTCGTAAATCAAGTTCTTGCCAATCGATTTCGAACCATCTAGCAGGATCGACGCCCCACGCTTGATCGGCGGATACGGGCCGCCGGCGTCGGCTTTGATCGGTGGATCCAGCTGTGGCGCCCCCGGTGGCGGCCGGTGTTTGGGCACGCCGTTGGCGTAGACGTTCGAACCCGCCACCATTAACGTCAGCGCCAGCATCGTCGTGCCGACTTGAAAAAATTTCATCGCCTTCGACCTCCGGATTCCGTTACATCGTCTCCATCTGATCACTTCAGGGCATACAACACGCGGTCGTCAACGAACGCGTACGCGACGCCGCCGCGGGCTATCAGGTGCTCGACCTCGCGGGGGAGGAGCGTCGCCCACTCGAGTTTGCCGGCGGCGGCATCGATGGCAAATAAATGGCCGCGGGCGTCCCAGGCGTACACCCGGTCGCTCGCGACGTGGCAGTCCAGCGCCCCGACGCGGATGCGGTCGACCTTTTGCGGCGGCGCGTAGCGCCATTTCGTCGCACCCCGTACCGTGTCGATGCCCAGCAAAGACCCATCGATCCGCCCGACGCAGGCCACACCGTCGGCGACCCCCGGTGAACTGACGGGTTTCCAACTGCCGGTCTCCACGCGCCAGACTTCCTTGCCCGTTTCGATATCGAGCGCCACAAGATGGGCAGTCGAGACGCCCTGGGCCGTTTTTTCGAAGTAGGGCGCGTACAATCGGCCGCCGACAAGCACGGGGCGGCCCGTCCACTTGCGGCCGGTCTCGTGGACCCATACGGGCGTGCCCGAGTCGACCGGCCGAAATGCGGCCAACGCGCTTTTCTTTGGCACGTTCACGATGAGGGTGCCCTCGAAATAAGCGACGATCGCGCCCGGCAGCGCAATGTCGGATCGCCACACCTCTTCGCCGGTAGACGCATTGATCCCTAAAACGCGATTGCCGGCACCGTCCCCGGACATCACGTACAAGCGTTTGTCGCCGAGGAAGAAACTCGGCGACAAGTATCGGTCCTCCCGCACGACTCGCACGGTCTCGCGGC
>JBFGKR010000333.1:0-3018 GCA_041576575.1 Arenicellales bacterium
CCCATGCTGGTGACTACGGGTTTTCAGGATCAACGAGTGGGCTATTGGGAAGCGTTGAAGTGGGTGGCCAAACTGCGGGCCATGAAGACCGACGATAATCCGTTGATACTCCTGATCGAAGACGCCGGACACTACGGCGAAACCGGCCGATATAGGGAAATGAGACATACGGCGTTGATCTATGCCTTCTTGCTCCATATGTGGGGTATTGCTGACGATGACCAACTCTAGCAATTCGTATCATTCGACTACGCGATGATGGTCGTGTTGTTTACGGATTTCGGGACACAAGGCCTGTATGTGGGTCAATTACACATGACTTTGGAAAAACTCGCGCCCGACGCAACTGTCATCGACATCTGCCACGACGTGCCGAATTACAATGTCCAGGCGGCCGCGTACCTGCTCGCCGCTTTGACGCCGCGCTTTCCCGAGCGGGCGATCTGCGTGGGTGTGGTTGACCCCGGCGTGGGCGGGCCGAGAGAACCCATTATGGTGCGTGCGGACGGGCGATGGTTTGTGGGCCCGGACAACGGGTTGTTTGCGATCGTCCTACGGCGTGCACGGGATGTCACGATTCGCCGCATAGATTGGCGTCCTGCGGAGTTGTCGAACTCGTTCCACGGTCGCGACCTGTTCGTCCCCGTGGCGGCGATGCTCGCCCAGGGGGTGGCGCCTGCGCCTTCGAGCGAGCACACGCCGATGGATACGGGACACTGGCCCGACGATCTCGCTCGTGTGATTTACATCGATCACTACGGTAATGCGGTGACCGGGCTGCGCGCGACGAAAACCGCGATCACCACAGTGCTCGAGGCGGGCGGCGTGCGCTTGCCGTACGCTCGAACGTTTGGCGACGCAACAATCGGAACGCCGTTTTGGTACATTAATTCCCTGGGACTTGTGGAGATCGCAGTCAATCGGGGCCACGCCGCGGATCAACTGGAGCTGGAAGTCGGCGATGCCTTGCGCCTGACATGACTCGGGCTGCTTCACAAAGCATTACGGCGCCGAGAAACACCGGTGCGCCTTGCAACGGCAGTCAACGAATTCGCGATTTTTGGCACCGCGGGCACACGTCAGTTCAACGCGGTTGGCGGGTCCTGGGACCGGGGCCCGGGTGGGGCCTCTCTCGATCTGTTTGGTATTGCGTTAATGTCTGTTGGTCGTGGTTAGGACAATCAAAAAGACGTCTCCAGGACCGTGTTATCGCCAACCGCGATGCCGCAAAATGCGGCGATTGCCAAGATACTACGCTTCGGTCCTCGTTTCACCATACTAAAATAATCGGGATTTGCGGGCGATGGGCAATCGTCGGAGGGGCAGGATGCAAAGGCGGCTAATTCGGAATCCCGGCGGCTCGGCTACTTATCGCGTTTCGGCACGTAAAGATCGGTGATCGTGCCTGAGTACGCCTCTGCGGAAAAGGCCAGGGTCTCAGACAAGGTTGGATGCGGATGTATCGTCAAACCGACGTCTTCCGCGTCGCATCCCATTTCAATCGCCAACGCGGCCTCCGCAATAAGGTCACCGGCGTGAGGTCCGACGATCCCCGCACCGATGACGCGCTCGCTATCCTGGTCGAACAAAAGTTTCGTCAGACCCTCTTCGCGACCGAGTCCAAGCGCGCGGCCGCTCGCGGCCCAGGGAAAACTTCCCTTGCCATACTTTATTCCTTGTCGCTTGGCCTCTTCCTCGGTAACCCCAACCCACGCGACCTCCGGGTCGGTATAGGCCACGCTGGGAATGACCGAGGCCTCCAGCGCACTCTTCAGTCCTGCGCACACCTCGGCCGCGACTTTACCCTCGTGGGTCGCTTTGTGCGCCAGCATCGGCTGTCCCACGATGTCGCCGATAGCAAATATGTGTGGAACATTGGTCCGTTGCTGTCCATCTACCGATATAAATCCGCGTTCATCGACGACCAAGCCCGCATTATCGGCTCCGATATCTAAACCGTTTGGTTTTCGTCCCACCGCAACCAGAACGTAATCGAAGCTGTCCTCCGCGGGGGCGCTGCCGCCTTCAAATCGAACATTGACGCAGCTGTCTGCGGGTTCCATTGCCGTGACCTTGCAATCGACAAAGATGTTTTCGTACATCTTACCGATGCGACGCTGCAGCGGTTTCACAAGATCGGCATCGACTCCAGGGAGCAGGGAAGGCGTCAACTCCACCACGGTAATCTTGGATCCCAATTCGTGATACACGTTGGCCATTTCCAGACCAATAATGCCACCACCGATGACCAACAAGCGCTGAGGTATTTCTTTCAACTTTAACGCGCCGGTGGAGTCGATGATCCGCGGATGATCCGACGGTGTTCCGGGGAGCATAATAGAACTCGAGCCAGCGGCAACGATTGCATGATCGAACGACACCGCGGTCACGCCGTTATCGCCCACCACAACCAGATTGTTGGGTCCAACGAATTCACCTCGTCCCTGCACGACCTCTACGCGGCGCTGTTTCGCTAACCCCGCTAGTCCCTTGTTTAAGCGTCCGACTATTGCGTTCTTCCAGCCACGCAATTTGTCTAGGTCGATCTTCGGCTCCCCGAATTCGACACCGTGAACGGCCATATCCCGGGCTTCGGCGATCACCTTGGCAGCGTGCAGTAGCGCCTTCGATGGGATACATCCTACGTTCAGGCAGACGCCCCCAAGTTCCGGATACCGTTCCACGAGAATGGTCTTCTTGCCCAGATCCGCAGCGCGGAACGCGGCTGTGTAGCCACCGGGACCGGCTCCGAGTACGAGCACCTCGGCGTGTCGATCCGATTTCATCTCCGACGCCTGGATCGTCTCCGGTTGGGCCGCGGCGGAAGTGCCGGCGGGCGGCGGGGACGGCCGCTTACCTTCCTCAACCGGCCGCAAGGTCAAGATCAACGAACCTTCAGACACCTTGTCGCCGACCTTCACCACGACGTTTTCCACGATACCGGCTCGGGGTGAAGGTACGTCCATGGTGGCCTTGTCGCTTTCCAGGCTGATCAGCGGGTCTTCGACCTGGATCTCC
>JBFGKR010000334.1:0-3015 GCA_041576575.1 Arenicellales bacterium
CCTGGCGTGGAGGCAGTTCGTCGCAAAGAGCTTCTTTGAAGCCTTGATTGCGCTTCCTCTGGTTCTGCCGCCGACGGTGTTGGGTTTCTATCTTCTGATGTTGTTCAGCGACGCCTCACCGCTGGGACAAATCTACACGTCGCTAGTGGGCCGACCGCTGGTCTTTTCGTTTCAAGGCCTGCTGCTCGCGTCCTTGATATTCAATCTTCCCTTCGCGGTGCAACCCGTTCAGCGCGCCTTCGAGTCGCTTCCCCGGGATATTCGTGAAGCGGCATGGTGTTGCGGGATGTCACCGTGGCGGACGTTCAAGAATATCGAGTTTCCGCTGGTCTGGACCGGGGTGTTGTCGGCGATCGTCCTCACGTTTGCACACACATTGGGCGAATTCGGCGTTGTATTGATGGTCGGCGGCAACATACCCGGGGAGACACAAACGGTCGCAATCGCGATCTACGATCGGGTGCAGGCCATGGAGGAACGGCAAGCGGCGGTGATGTCGGCGATATTGCTGGCGTTTTCTTTTGCCACCATCAGCTTTATCTATATTCTAAATAATCGAACCCGTCGCCAAAACGAACATGAACGGCACCGCGGGACTCCAAGTTAGTCTGCGACAAACCGCGCCGATACGTCTGGAAGCACAATTTGACTGCGCCAGGGGAGAGCTCTTGGTGCTTGTCGGACCCTCGGGCAGCGGTAAGTCGACGATACTGCGCTGTATCGCGGGACTTGCGCGACCCAAGACGGGACTGGTTCGTTTCGACGACACGAGTTGGTTGGATACGGATCTTGGTATTCATTTATCGCCCCAGCAAAGATCCGTGGGACTGGTGTTGCAACATTACGCGTTGTTTCCACACCTCTCCGCGCTGGAGAACATCACGGTTGTTTTGGATCACCTGCCGAGCAGCGGTCGCGGACAACGCGCCCGTGAGTTGCTGGAATTGGTCAATTTGGAAGGTTTGGAAACCCGGAGGCCGGACGAACTTTCGGGGGGTCAGCAGCAGCGCGTGGCCTTGGCACGATCCCTCGCCAGGGACCCGGATGTGCTGCTGCTCGATGAGCCGTTTTCCGCAGTGGACCAGATCACGCGGCGGAAACTCCAGCGCGAGTTGGCCCGTCTGCGCGGGCAGCTCAACTTGCCCATCATACTCGTGACCCACGACCTCGACGAGGCGTGCTTGTTGGCGGATCGAATGTGCGTTCTCCATCACGGACAAACCCTACAAACGGGCGCGCCGTCCACCGTGATGTCCCGTCCCGACAGCGAGCTGGTCGCGCGACTGGTCGGACTGACTAACATTCATGAGGGAGAAGTGATTGCCCACAGATCCCAACAACCGTCGACCTTGCTTCACTGGGCCGATCACGATCTCGAGTGTCGCTACCGTCCTGAGATCCCGCCTGGGGAGGTAGTCGACTGGATTATTTCTCCGCAGCATATCATTCTGCATCGCCGCGATCGTCCTTCCCGTGGAGAGCGGGAGAATCCGATCCGCGGTGTCATCAGCGACTTCGTCGTTCTGGGAGGCGACGTGAGTATTACCATGCTCATCGACGAGAAGCCGGAGATACCGTTGTCGTTGATGCTTTCTTCTCACGTCGCCTCTCGCAACCGGCTCGCAGTCGGCGAGCACATCGCGGTCTCTCTGCTAGCCGACGGCATACATTTGATTTCGAAAGCGAAATAGGCTGAACCACGGCCGGTATAGGAGGTCAATCGAGTGCAAAGTGGTCACACCGAGCATTGATCGAACGCGTCCTTGCAAACTCGTCCGCTTCTCGCTTCGCCTCCTCAATGCGGTATAGGGGCTAAAATGGCTTCATGTCGTGAGTCTTAATCGATGCAATGGGACCGTTGGTGCCTTTTCCGCTCCGCAGCGCGATCGCGTCAATCGAACTGTTTGTCGCATACGGCGCCGCGACGAACTCCGTTGAGCGCAATCGGCGCGAGAATTTCGCCGCCGGGCGGCGGCGGGAAATTTTCCAACTTGAAGAGGAATAACGCGACGCCGAAGATCCAAGTTTGCGGCGAGCCATTGACAAGCTCGAGTCGTTGTTGCATTCCGTTAATGCTGCGAACAGCGATGATGCATTAGACGGCGAGGTAAGAAAGTTCCTCTCCGGTGAGATCTTCCAGGATCTAATGAAATGCGTGGGCGATGTGACCGGAGAGGCGGAGGAGGTGGTTTGGAATTCTTAATGGTGCGGCCAATGCGCTCGATGATCACTTTGTCGAAATTTTGGTGCGCGTCACGGGCGACGAAAGGACCGTAAAAGTAGCAACGATGAGAAGTCGGCAAGGGAAATCTTAAGCGAGTAAATTACGTTTATTATTTGGAGGTTTCAGTGCCGTTGCTTGAACATGCTTGGATTGTAGCGGATGACGCCTTCGAAGCTGCAACCGAGCGCTTCTATCTTCCTTGCGGCGCTCCGGCGCCCACTGTTCAGACTGGAGTCGGCGACCTTTTAATCCGCGCTCTCGATCGTGCAGCGCAGCCGGACACTAGCCAGTGTTGAGCTCCCGCTGCGTTGCAATGCCCCAGCGTAGCATGTTGTCAGCGAAAGAATCCAGGGTCTAGACTAGAGCCAATCCAATGAAGATCCGATCGGATAATGTGATGTGGGGAAGGCTATTCACGCTCTCCTCGCACAGCCACACAAGTCTGCAACGTCAGCTCAGGGAGCAACTCGTTTCCGCCATTCTCAATGGACATATCGCCGCCGACCAACCGTTACCGTCGAGCCGCGAGCTGGCCAAACATCTGAATGTCGCCCGCAACACAGTGGTGCACGCCTATCAATTGCTGGTCGATGAGGGATATTTGGTCGCGCGGGAAAGGAGTGGGTTTTATGTCAACGGACAGATTCTCGCCGGGCGGGCGCAGGTCCCTGCCACCGACAGAATCAATCTCCGTGTGCGCCCGGATTGGGCTCGTCGGATCAAATTCAGGCCCTCCGTGCAGCGTAACATTGTCAAACCGCAGGATTGGAATGATTACGCCTACCCTTTTA
>JBFGKR010000335.1:0-3009 GCA_041576575.1 Arenicellales bacterium
AGGCTCAGACAGTCCGACTGTCCGAGTACCTAGCGCTGCTGCACAGGTAGAGAACGAACATCCCGCGCTCGAATTCGGTTAACCGAACGTTTGGATGGGCCGTCGAACGGCGAAAAAGCGTGTCGATTCCTCAGCATTATTCGCGTCGCGCGGCCTTTGTTCCTAGCTCATTGAAATTCTTGGAGGAATCCCCTATTTAGATAAGGTGCATTATATTCAGCGGCATGCTGCTCGCACGTATAGCGAGCTTGTGACAGCCGCCGAGGTGCCGAGGCCGATAATTATTCCTAGTTTCGCTCGTTTCAAAGCCAGCCTTGGCGTTTTGCCGATCAATGGTTATCCGGAGGTGGCGGTTTTGGCGAGGAACGATCGCGATGGCCGGGCAACGCCGAACGCTAGATCACGCGGATAGTGCTCGAAAGCGACGGAGGTTGAGCGGGCCGCTGGGAAAACAGAATGTGCAGTGGGGTGGACCGCTGCGGTGGGGTAACCGGTTAAAATCGAAAATTAGGAATACGTAATCATGGGTAACAGCATCACCAAACCGAAATACACTGATCGTTTGCAAGACGGTATGCCGCTGAGGCGACCGGAACAGGACGTCGCACGGGCGCGGCGCTGTTTGGGGTGTGGTGGAGAGTTCGAGAGCGAGGGCTGGCACAATCGGCTATGCCCGCAATGCAGGAAGCGCACCTAAGGCGCGCCTTGCGGGTATATCCCACCTAATACCAGCAACGAAGCGCGGCACTGGCGGGGTGCTCCGGCTTGGTGCCGGGATCTTCGTTCACGCGCTGGACGGGCACGAAAAAGCCCCCATGCCGGTTCGGCATGGGGGCTATCCGTTTTGTGATCGGTCTTGTAGAGCCGCTTAGTTTTCCAAAAGTTCCACAAATCCAATGCGTGCATTGTACGCGACGCCACTCCACCAGATACGGTTGGGATTGTTCTGGTCGACTTCCACGCGGCGCACGTCGGTTTCGGTCTGCATCAACGGCAAGTTCAGCCACTCTTCCGTTGCCGGGTCGTAACGCGAGATCAAATCCGCGGTGTGCATCGTCGTCCAGAAGGCGCCGCTTGAATCATCGAAATCGAGTGCATACGCACCCGCATGTTCGACGGGCGGATCAATGACGGTCATTTCGCCGGTCAAATGATCGATATGGAGGAACTTTCCTGCGGCCCAAAGCGCAACCCAAATATCGCCATTCGGATCGGTGTCCATGCGGCGCGGGAAGGATTCGGGAACCGGAATTGGATACTCGACGACCTCGCCGGTCTCACCGTCGAAGCGGGCCATCGCATTGACCACTTCCAAGGCCAGCCAGAAACGGCCCGCCCCGTCGATCGTATTGCCGTATCCACCGGGATCCTGAATGCCCGCCTTATAGCTTGGCGTGTCCCATGTATCCCATTCGCCGGTCGCCGGATTCAAACGCCGTGCGGCGCCAGGTCCGGATTCCCAAATCGTTCCGTCGGGGTGCAAGGCCATGGAATTGCCTTGGACGTTCCCGCGGATCGATTCGATCGGGTAGGGATAGTCGGTCCATCTGTTGTTATCGATATCGTAGCTCAACCAGCGAACCTCGAAGGGGTCCGGCAGCCACATCATGCCGTCAGCAGAAATCTGCAGATTTCCGGGACGGGCACGTTCGCGCGTGTAAAGCGGCGGTCCAACCTCGTCATACTCGTAAGTCACCGGGTTGAAATGGCTAACGAGACCGCCGACGCGCTGGTTGGCCCAGCCATGGCCCTTGTGATCCACCGCAACGTCATGCGGTTCCGACCCGATATTCGGAAGATCATACTGGACCACGCGGTAATTCCGCGCTTCGCCGGTCATCAACTCGCGCGGGAACCGTGCGTTTGGGTCCGGCGGTGTCTCGATGGCAGGAAGATTCGTCGTGAAATACTCGTAGAGAGTGGCGAGCTCATCTTCCGTGAGCAATTCGATGCCGCTTCCCTCTGCAAGCTCCACCATTGTCTCGATAGTGCTGGCCCACGCATTGGGGTCCTTGCGGCTCGCTGCAGCGCGGTTGATCGTATGGCACAGAACGCATTTCTGAGCCGCGATGTCTTTGCCCGGGCCCTCTGGAAGCGTGTCCAGCGTTGCCGCCGCTTCGTTCACGCGCCGCGGCCAAGCATAGGGAAGGTTTGGTGCGCGCTCGACATTGAGCGAAATGTTCATCTGCCCGGTACCGTTCGCTGCAATCGTCACCGGTTCCGACCAGGCACTCTCATAATCGCCGCCGACGCCTTGCAGAACAAAATTTCCTGCTGGGAGTTTGGTTGCCGTGAAACGTCCACCTTCTTGACTGATATACATAAAGCCGAGGCGTTGCTCGGGGTCATGCAGTTTCACGAATGCGCCGGCTACGGGCTGTCCGTCCGCGTCGGTTACGACGCCTTCGATCACACTGTTATGGCCTTCCAAATTGCTCGCACCTGCGGTTTCCATTTGCGCAGCATTATCCTGCGCAGTGTTGGTTTGCTCCGCCGAGCAACCAGCGGCCAATAGAACAATCGCGGCAAGCCCGACGATCGTCTGATGCTTTTGCCTATACATACTTATTCCCTCCCCTTGCGGGCCGACGTTCCACGCTCCTTGAATACCAAAGCTCGCGCAATCGCTCCGCAAGCTTCGCGGGGACCTCGAAACGGCAACAAGCGCCCATATGACTCGCCGCGTTCGGCGTCGGACGGTCGGTCGGTAGATCGAGGCTTGCGCTGCTGCCTGCCAGCCGCTTCTTCCAGTAATCGAGTTGCTTTTGCGTACGTGCACCCTGGAGCCACTCGCGTTGCCAGATCGCATAATCGGCGTATTGAATCGGGAGCTCCGTGAATGGCGATGCGCCGCCGGCGCAGAAGGTCCGGTAAAGGCCGACGACCTCACGAATCAGCACGCCGACGGACCAGCCGTCGCTGACGATGTGGTGCATCGTGTTCAGCAAGACGTGGTCGCGCTGGTCGCATCGGATCAACAAAGTCCGAAGAAGGGGTCCTTCGGCGAGG
>JBFGKR010000336.1:0-3002 GCA_041576575.1 Arenicellales bacterium
CTCGGATGGGGCGTTGGTGGAATCGAAGCCGAAGCTGCGATGCTGGGGCAACCAATCACCATGTTAATTCCACAAGTGGTTGGTTTTAGGCTGGATGGACGATTGGCCGAGGGCGCGACCGCTACCGACCTTGTGCTGACCGTGGTGCAGATGCTTCGGGAAAAGGGTGTCGTCGGTAAATTCGTCGAGTTCTTCGGTGACGGTCTCGATCATTTGTCGCTCGCAGACCAAGCCACGATCGCAAACATGGCACCGGAGTACGGGGCAACCTGCGGCATTTTCCCCATCGACGGCGAGTCTCTCAATTATCTCCGTCTGACAGGCCGTAGCAGCGAGCAAATTGAACTGGTGGAGGCTTATGCCCGCCGTCAGGGACTGTTCCGCGAAACCGGAACGCCTCCGGCGGACTACTCCGATATCTTGGAACTCAACCTCGCCGACGTCGAGCCGAGTCTGGCTGGGCCGAAGCGCCCGCAGGACCGCATCCCGTTGCGCAAAGCCAAAGCGATTGTTGGGCGCCACCTTCAAGAACTGCAACCAACGGCCGCGCCGATTCAGCGTATCGAAGATAAAGGCGCCCGGTTCGAACTCAAAGACGGCGACGTCGTCATCGCTGCGATTACGAGCTGCACCAACACGTCGAATCCGGACGTCATCATGGGCGCCGCGTTGCTGGCGAAACACGCGGCGGAAAAAGGCCTCAGCGTCAAACCCTGGGTCAAGACTTCGTTGGCTCCGGGGTCCCAGGTCGTAAGCGAGTACCTCACCGCATCGGGGCTCATGCCGTATTTGGAGCGACTGGGGTTTAATGTAGTGGGGTACGGCTGTACCACTTGCATAGGCAATTCCGGCCCTCTCCCCGGCCCTGTCAGTAAGGCGATCCTGGACGGAGGCCTGGCTGTGTGCTCGGTGCTCTCGGGTAACCGCAATTTCGAGGGCCGTGTCCACACCGAGGTTCGCATGAATTTTCTTGCTTCCCCGCCGTTGGTCGTCGCTTACGCAATTGCCGGAACAATGGACATCGATCTCTACAACGACGCCCTTGCGCAAGATTCCTCCGGCAATAACGTATATCTGCGTGATATATGGCCGTCCCAGGCGCAGATCAACGCGGCCGTTGGCCGCACCATCACCCGGGAAATGTTTCAATCTAAATACGCCGATGTCCTCGTTGGCGACAAGCGTTGGCGGGATATTCAGACCGGGGAATCGAATCTGTACACGTGGACCTCCGATTCCACCTACATCCGGAAGGCGCCCTATTTCGACGGCATGAGCCGACAGCCCGAGGGAATACCGGAAATCAAGGGAGCACGGGTGTTGGCGAGGCTCGGAAACAGCATCACCACCGACCACATCTCACCGGCCGGTGCGATCAAGCCCGACTCTCCGGCAGGCCAATACCTGATTGAACACGGGGTGACGCCCGCCGAATTCAATTCCTACGGTTCGCGGCGGGGTAATCACGAAGTCATGGTGCGGGGCACGTTTGCCAACATACGTCTGCGCAATGAGCTTGCAGCGGGAACCGAGGGCGGCTGGACAGCCTTTCAACCCAGCGGCGAGGTGATGACGATCTACGATGCTGCGATGCGCTACCAAGCGTCTGCAACGCCGTTGCTGGTCATTGCCGGTACCGAGTACGGCACCGGGTCGTCCCGGGATTGGGCTGCAAAAGGTTCACGGCTGTTAGGCGTACGGGCGGTGATCGCGGAATCCTTCGAGCGTATTCATCGCTCAAATCTGATCGGAATGGGCGTTTTGCCCCTGCAGTTCAAGCCGGGCGAGACTCGCGAGAGCCTCTATCTAACGGGTAAGGAACTGTACGACATCGAGGGTCTGCAGTTGGGTGCTGAGGAGGTTACCGTAGCGGTGACGCCGGACGACGGTGAACGCCACGCGTTCACCGCTCGTGTGCGTATCGACACGCCCAAGGAATGGGACTACTACATGCACGGCGGGATCCTACATTTCGTGTTGCGGCAGCTGATTTCCGATAGCCAGCGGGCGGCGTGACACGGATGCCGTTGAACACGAGCGGGCTAATCTTTAGTGTTTAAATTTGTGAGAGAAAGCCTACAGTTCGTCCGGTGCATACGCTTGAATGCTGAGGGCATGAATATCAGTCTCCATGGTCTCTCCAAGCGCGCGGTAGATCATCCGGTGTCGTTGTAACGGAGCGAGCCCCGTAAACTGCTCGCACACTATTGTGACGGTAAAGTGACCTTTACCGCTTTGAGCCCCCGCGTGACCGGCGTGGAGGGCGCTGTCGTCCACCACGTCTAGGGATTGAGGCTTGAGCGCCGAGTGCAGGCGTGTTTTGATCACGTCTACGCGTTCTCGGGTCATCCGAACACCTTCTTGAAGGGCCGCACCTGCACCTCTTCGTATACCCCGGCGTGCACGTAGGGGTCCTCGCGCGCCCAGCGTTGCGCCGCCTCCAACGACGGAAACTCGGCAATGATGACGCTTCCTGTGAATCCCGCGTCTCCGGGGTCTTCGCTGTCCAGAGCCGGACAGGGGCCGGCTACGAGTAAGCGCCCCTCGTTTTGCAGAGTTTGGAGGCGATCGACGTGATCCGGGCGCACTTTCAATCGTGTCGCCAAGCTGTCGAGTCGATCGCGTGCGTAGATGACGTAATACACCCCGGTCAACTCCCTCAAAGCGCCGCGTATTGCCCGTTCTCGCGGAGCGCCCGCACCTGTATACGCCACGCTGCTGCGAACCCCATGGCCGATTCAGTTACGTCGACGATGCGCAATTCGAGCCTTCGAAAACACGCCCGGGCCCCGGTTTGGTCTCCCGGCACCCAGCGTCATGGCGAAAGCTGGTCGGATTAGGTACTGCAATCAAATCCTTGTTCTCCCTCCTTCCGGCACAATGCAATGCCGCGGCTGGCTATTGCGATTCTTTGGTTTTTAGGTCTTTGAACACGAACAACATCAGAAGAAAAATGAAGACGAATGTCAGTATCAGGGTACCAAAGACCTTGAAGTTAACCC
>JBFGKR010000337.1:0-2986 GCA_041576575.1 Arenicellales bacterium
CAACAGTACCCCCTTCAAAAGTAAAACGCCCAATATGAGCGTCGCCGCGGCGGAAACGACGCGCGGCGCGGCATTATCCGCAGCATTTGCACGCACGAGAGCGAGAAACACCAACGGTGCGGTCGTCATCGCTGGCAACAAGTATCTCCAGCCCGCCTGGTCGATCGTCACGCTGATTAAAACCGCAATCAGAACTGCAGTTAGTGAGAACAAGCTGGACAAAAGGAGGGTGCGATAATCGGTGCGTGACAGGGATTTTGCATTTCGCAGGACCAGCACGCTCACCGCGTAAATAAACCCTAAGCATGCCCACCATGCCTCAGCGGATTTGAGCATCTGCAAGAGATTGTCAAGAATTGCCCGCGGGTCTGCTAAGCCAAACTTGCCGGTTGCGTAGGATTCCGAACGGGTAGCAATCGAGACAACGAAGTCGATCATTTTTCCGTATTCGGAAAGGATTGGAATGGTTGCAACGACAAAGCCGCCCGCCGCACTCGCCGCCACGACAAGACAGATTCTTGATCGTCGGGATACGCCACCCACTTCGGGCCGGAAGGCAAGTACTCCCAATAGTGAAAGCAAGCAAAAGACATAAGTGAACTTTAGCGCACAGGCAATTCCGAAAAACAATCCAGATAGAGCAGCCAGTCTTGGATTCGCGGGAGAGTTGAATTGCGCCAATAAAGACAATGTCATAATGCCGCTGAAGACGGGAAAAAGCATCTCGGGCGCCCAGACAGTTAGATATTCCAAAGCGTCAGGCGCAAGATAGATCAACCATACAAGAATACACACATGGCTCAATTTCGGCTTGGCGGTTACACGAGAGACAAGAATGCTCAGGCATAGCAACGACAATAGCGCGCTCAACCAGTAGATAGCTATGCGATAGGTGTCGAGTTCGAAAGGTTCTTGCGGAGTAAGAATCAGCATTAGGGCGCCGAAAACCTGCAGGGGGGTCCCGGGATGATCGACGTGGATGGGGGACGTTGACTGGAGCAGATTCAAGCTCGAGTAGAAGTAGAAGACTTCGGGGTCGAAATAATGTATCCAATACGGACGCAACGAGATCTGGGTCTTATAATAGAGATCTGCGGCGATGGGCGTAAATGCCACAGCGACCAATCCGAGTGCGCGCAAAAAGCGTTTCACGTGTCGTACTGAACTAATATAAATTTAACCTTGGGGAGCCTCTTGACCACGATGCCATCCCTCGACTAAGGAAAATGACCTGCCACATACCATATTTCGTATAGGCACTTTTGAGATCGACGCCAATTATTTCAAAAAACTTGCAGCGAAGTGGATTCCAGATGGATCAAATTCGGGTGCCATATCGGCAAAGTCGTGGAAATAATTAAGGACGAATAGATCCGTTCAGAAACGCGATCGCAGCGTCATACGCAGGCAGGGAATAATCCGCTGCCGTAAATGCCACATGTCTGTGCTCATCCGATACCGTACAAGCAGCTCTAATTGTTACCACGCCGCCGCGATCCCGTTCGCAGCGGTTGTGGCGATCACGCTGTATTGCGTAAGTCCGAGCGCTGATGCACGCGATTGGAGCGCGCGGGATGACATGTCTTATGAATTTTCTCTCACCCCATTCCATCAGCCAAAGGTGGATACAGAAAACGGAGGAGATTTCAGGCTATCCAGCTTATTAGTGCGGTTCAAAGTGAAGCGCGCCGTCTCACCGCGCACCGTTCTCGGCCTCACCCTGAAATACGATGTGGACGATTACGAATTTTCCGGCAGCGACGGCGTCGGCGACGCCCCGGCATGGACCGACGTGCGTCGATTCGGTCTCGGCATTCCCCTGTTCACCCGGCCGAGCGACGCGTGGTCATTAGGGGTTACGCCGACATTGGACTGGCTGCAGGAACACGGCGCCGACACCAGCGAATCCTTTTCGTATGGCTTATCGGCGTTCGTCTCCAGAGGCTACGGTCGCGACAAGGCGCTGGGGTTGGGAGCCGGAGTATTCAGAAGCGTAGACGACGATACCAGCGTTTTCCCAATCGTGGTTGTGGATTGGCGCTTCAACGAGTACTGGCGTCTAGCCAACCCGTTTGAAGCGGACGTCGTGGGTCCCGCCGGTCTGGAACTCAGTTACCGCTTCAACGACCATTGGCATTTGGGCGGCGGTGGAGCGTATCGTTCTTATCGATTCCGCTTGAACGATCGGGGTGTCGCCCCCCGCGGCGTCGGTAAGAACACGGGGATTGTCGGTTTCATGCGGCTGAGGCGGGTCGTCACGTCCGGATTGAGTTTCAGCATCTACGCCGGTGTAATTTCGAACGGTAAGCTGGAAATCGAGGAACGCGGCGGAAATCATCTGTCTTCCGCCGATTACGATCCGGCACCGTTCGCGGCGGTCACCTTGAGTGGGCAGTTCTAATTCGTATGCTGCACGGAGGCAACGCGAAGCGGCGCAAACTATGTCTGAAGAAAGAAGTGCGGTGAAGGGCCGCCCCGAAACGCGGCATTACGATACCGACAAGCGCGGGTACGCCTCGCCGAGTGAGGCAACCGCGCGGATCTCCAAGTTTCCTGGGAACGTGAAATCAAGTTCGAGGCCCTCAGCGAACTCGTAGGAGCGGCGACCGCTGTTGCCTTCCGTACCAAAATCTACATGCCCATGCCCATCTGTATGTATCCGGTCGGACACGCTTCGTAACAGATGTGGCATCCCGTGCAGCGGGTATAGTCGGTAAACATAACCTCGCCCCTAGGACGCTTCTTGCTGCGGAAGATTGCCTCTTGAGGGCAGTACACCCGACACTGGTCGCAGACATTGCATTGACCGCAGCTCATACAACGGGCCGCTTCCGCCAACGCCTGTTCCGACGACAACGCCGCCTTGATTTCCTTGAATCCAGTGACCGCCTCGTCGATGTCGATCTCGCTCGCCTCGTTGCGCGGCGACGGCTCGTAGTACTCCAGCCGCAGATCGGTGTGTTTGACCGGGGTGCCCATATGCGGC
>JBFGKR010000338.1:0-2983 GCA_041576575.1 Arenicellales bacterium
CCCGATGCGGTACTGCAGGGGATTCGGGACGTGCTGGAACTCCGAGGCAACGCATCTATTCCGGCAGAAATCATCGAGACCGTAAAAATGGGCACCACCGTTGCCACCAACGCCTTGTTGGAACGCAAAGGAGAGCCATCGGTGCTCATCACTACGGCTGGGTTTCGGGATGCGCTGCGTATCGGGTACCAGAACCGGCCCGATATCTTCGCGTTGGAGATACGGCTACCGGAAATGCTCTACGCGCGCGTGCTCGAAATTGATGAACGGAGTAGCGCCCAAGGGGAAATTCTGCGTCCGCTGAATTTGGACGAGGCGCGCAAACAATTGCGCGCCGTCTATGATGAGGGGATCCGCTCCCTCGCAATCGTATTCATGCACGGCTACCGTTATCCCGAGCACGAGCGTGCATTGGCGCAGCTAGCTAGAGAAATGGAGTTCACCCAAGTTTCCGCATCCCACGACGTCATCGCGCTGATGAAGTTCGTGAGCCGTGGAGACACGACGATGGTGGACGCTTACCTTTCTCCCATTCTCAAGCGTTACGTCGCCCGTATCTCCGATGAGCTGAAGGACACGCGCTTGATGTTCATGCAATCAAATGGAGGGCTCACTGACGCGCGCACGTTTCGCGGCAAGGACAGCATCCTATCCGGGCCCGCGGGAGGAGTCGTCGGTGCGGTCGCGACGGCGAAGGACGCCGGTTTCGATAAGATCATCGGCTTCGACATGGGCGGAACTTCCACCGACGTCTGCCATTATGACGGCGAATACGAACGCACCATGGAAACGCACGTCGCGGGCGTGCGCCTGCGCGCTCCCATGTTGCATATACACACGGTCGCCGCCGGCGGCGGCTCGATTCTCCACTTCGATGGAGCCCGCTTCCAGGTCGGTCCCGATTCCGCAGGCGCCGACCCCGGCCCCGTGTGTTACCGCCGCGGCGGTCCGTTGACGGTCACCGATTGCAACGTGATCCTGGGCAAGCTGTTGCCGGAGAATTTCCCCCATGTCTTCGGCCGGCAAGGCAATCTCCCGATAGACGTTTCCGGAGTACACGCAGAATTCGCTGACCTGACGCACGATATCAACGCCGCCACCGCAGGCAACCGGTCGCCGCAACAGGTGGCGCAGGGCTTCGTCGACATCGCCGTGGAAAATATGGTCGCGGCGATCAAGCGCATTTCCATTCAACGCGGATACAACGTCACCGAATATATTTTGTGCTGTTTTGGCGGAGCGGGTGCCCAGCACGCCTGCCTCGTCGCCGACGCTCTGGGCATCAAACGCATCTTCATCCATCGTCATGCCAGCGTGTTGTCCGCCTACGGTATGGGACTCGCCGACGTACGTTCGCTACACGAGCAGTCTCTGGAGGTCGCCCTCAACGAACACAGTGTGGCCGAGGCCAAACGGATATATCGAAAGCTGACCGCACGCGGCGATGCCGAAATGCAGCGTCAAGGAGTGGACCCGCGACGGTGCGAAGTTTTACGCAAAGCCATGGTGCGTTACCAGGGAACGGACACGGCTCTGAACGTGGATTTCGGCACCAAAGAGACCATGGCAAGTGATTTCGAAAGTTTGCACAAGCAGAGGTTTGGGTTCACAGACGCGTCGCGGGAACTGGTCATCGAATCCGTCGCCGTGGAACTTGTCGCCGGCCAACCCCGCCCCGCATTCACGATCCCCCCGGAGAATCCCTCCTCCCATGCGCCGGAACCCGTACGCACTATCGATATGTTTACCAACGGCGATTTCCAGCAAACGCCGGTGTATCAACGAGATGCCCTCAAGTCCAATCAGGCGGTTCCGGGTCCTGCTCTGATTATCGAACCGAACAGCACCATAGTGGTCGAGCCCGGCTGGATAGCCCGCGCGATGTCGGTCGATGAACTCGTTCTGGAGCGCCGGCAACCTCACGAGCGACGCTGCGAGGTGGGCGTCGAAGTGGACCCCGTCATGCTGGAGATTTTCAATAAGCAATTCATGTCGATCGCGGAACAGATGGGATACACATTGCAGAACACCAGTTACTCGGTCAACATGAAAGAACGTCTTGATTTCTCCTGCGCCATTTTCGACGCCCACGGAGATCTAATCTGCAACGCCCCGCACATGCCGGTGCATCTAGGCTCCATGGGGGAGAGCGTTCGCAGCGTCGTTCAGGAACGGGGAACAGATATTGTCGTGGGCGATGTGTACGTCCACAACGCGCCCTATAACGGTGGTACACACCTGCCGGACGTCACCGTCATAACACCGGTTTTCAACAAAGCGAAGTCGCAAATCCTGTTCTACGTCGCTTCACGTGGACATCACGCCGACCTAGGTGGAATTACGCCGGGATCGATGCCGCCTAACAGCCGCACTGTGGAAGAAGAAGGTATTCTGATCAACAATTTTCTTCTGGTCAGAGACAATCTATTACGGGAGGAGGAATTCCTGTCCCTGCTCCAGGACAATCCGTACCCGGCGCGCAATCCCTACCAAAATCTTGCCGACATCAAGGCGCAGATCGCCGCCAACCAGAAGGGAATGATGGAACTTGAGCGGCTCACGGACGTATACGGCCTGGAAACCGTGCACGCGTACATGCGACACATCAAGGATTACGCGGAAGAGTCGGTCCGCAGGGTGATAGACGTATTGCGCGACGGCCAGTTCTCCTATCCCCTGGACGACGGCAGCGTCATCGAAGTAGCGATATCCATTGACTCACAGAACCGCAGCGCCACCGTTGATTTCACCGGCACCTCGGCACAAGTTAAGTCCAATTTTAATGCCCCGGCCGCGGTCTGCAAGGCTGCAGTGTTGTATGTGTTCCGCACCCTAGTGGAAGACGACATTCCCCTGAACGAGGGTTGCCTCAAGCCGTTACAAATACACATACCGCGACGCAGTCTGCTGAATCCCGAATATCCCTCCGCAGTGGTGGCCGGTAACGTGGAGACGTCGCAGTGTATCGTGGACACCCTCTACG
>JBFGKR010000339.1:0-2980 GCA_041576575.1 Arenicellales bacterium
CCGTTACAAAGTCGCCGGAACGGTGCGAACGAAAGCGATAGGCGCTTCCTCAGGATCGTCAAACGACACCAGTTCCCATGCCGACTTGTCGCGACACAGCATGCGCAACAATTGGTTGTTCAACGCGTGTCCCGATTTGTAGGCGCTGAAAGCGCCAATAAGTGGATGGCCAAGTAAGTAAAGATCACCTATAGCATCCAATATCTTGTGCTTCACGAACTCGTCCTCATAACGCAGGCCATCGTCGTTCAAGATGTGATAAGAATCCATTACGATTGCGTTATCCAGGCTGCCACCTCGGGCCAATCCCGCCTCGCGCAAGGCCTCGAGATCCTGCATGAAACCGAAGGTACGTGCACGACTGACTTCTTTCACAAAAGATGTCGTGGAAAAGTCCACACTCGCTTGCTGGGTGTAATTACTAAATATGGGGTGGTTAAAATCGATCGCAAACGAGACCTTGAATCCGTCCAAAGGATCAAACCTCACCCACTTGTCTCCTTCTTCGATCGCGACTTTCTTGATAATACGAATAAATTGTTTTGGAACGGACTGCTCCTCGATGCCGGCCGACTGAATCAAGAATACGAAGGGTCCGGCGCTGCCATCCATGATGGGGACCTCTCCGGCGGTCAAATCCACGTAAGCATTGTCGACACCCAAGCCGGCGAACGCGGACATCAAATGTTCAACTGTAGATATCTTGACGCCATGATTTTCGAGCGTAGTGGACAAACGTGTGTCGCCGACGTACTCGGAACGTGCGGGGACCTCAACCGGCGGATCCAGATCGACGCGTCGGAAGACGATACCCGTATCTGCAGGTGCCGGTCTCAGCGTGAGATAAACTTTGTCACCAGTATGTAGTCCGACTCCGGTGGCCCGAATAACATTTTTCAGCGTGCGTTGCTTGATCATTGGATTGTTTTTGAGTCTGTTATTATGCGACACGCAGCCATCCTTAGGCTGGGATCAGGCTGGAGAAACGCCCCTCCCCAGGTCGGCGCATCGTACACGATTCTAATGAATTTGTGTAGTCACGATCGTTTTCCCTGTCAATCGGCTTGTCGGCGAAGAAACGCTGGAATATCCAGATAATCCAGATTCTTCTCGTCCGGCAAAATCGGCAGATCGCGCTCCTCCCTCCGATTACGGATGACGGTGGGCGCATCAAAGTCGTCGTAATTCACCGCCTTTTGCACAGAATGGACCACTTTGTAGGGATTTGCCGCCACCCGCGATTCACCGATTCCCGTCGCCACCATCGTGACGCGCAAGTCGCCCTGCATCTCCGGGTCCAACACCGTGCCGATGACGACGGTGGCGTCGTCCGCGGCGAAGTCCCGCAAGACGTTTCCAACTTCTTCAAATTCCCCGATGGACATATCCATGCCGGCTGTGACGTTTACCAGGATACCTCGAGCACCCGAAATGTGGGTGTCCTCGAGGAGCGGGCTGGATACCGCTGCGCGTGCCGCGTCTGCGGCTCGATCGATGCCGGTGGCGGTCGCGGAACCCATCATCGCCATTCCCATCTCCGCCATGACGGTCCTCACATCCGCGAAATCGACGTTGATCAGCCCGGGCCTGGTGATGAGTTCGGATATGCCCTGAACGGCGTTTCGGAGCACCTCGTTTGCCTTGGCGAACGCCTCCAGCAAGGTCGCCTGCTTCCCCATCACATCTAGAACCCGTTCATTAGGTATGGTTATTAGGGAATCCACGTGCTCCGAGAGCTCACGGATACCGTTGTCGGCAACCGACATTCGTTTGCCGCCCTCGAACGGAAAGGGCTTGGTGATCACGGCCACGGTTAACGCCCCCTGTTCGCGAGCGATTTGCGCCACGATGGGAGCAGCCCCGGTTCCGGTACCTCCGCCCATGCCGGCGGTGATAAACACCATATCTGCGCCCTGAATCGCCTCGGCGATCCGGTCGCGGTCTTCCATGGCCGCCTGCCGCCCGATCTCTGGATTCGCGCCCGCCCCCAGTCCCTTGGTGAGATTTGCGCCCAACTGCAGAATGGTATCGGCGTTGGAGCGATTCAGAGTTTGTGCGTCGGTGTTGGCATTGATGAACTCGACGCCGTCAATGTTGGCGCTTACCATGTGATCCACGGCGTTACCGCCTCCACCACCGACCCCAACGACCTTGATTACGGCTTGTTGATCGACTGTATCTACTAGTTCAAACATTAGGTTGCTCCCATGACTGCAATACTCTGTTTATGACGACCTTGCGCCTCGTTCTCCTGTGATTCAGTGCCTCGAAGCATTGAAAATAAACGTTAGAACCCTCCTTGAAACCAAGCTTTCATGCGCTCAAAAACGTCCCTAAATCCCGTACGGCGGGGTCCGGTCGAAAGCGTCGGACCCCGATTAACGCTACCGAATTGAATAAGCCCGACTCCGGTCGAATAAATCGGATTCTTTACAACCTCACTCAATCCGCCGATGTATTTCGGCATCCCCAGTCGAACCGGCACGTGAAAAACTTCTTCCGCCAGCTCTATCATTCCCTCCATCTTTGCACTGCCACCGGTGAGCACTACGCCGGAACCGATGAGCTCCTCGAAGCCGCTGCGCCGCAGCTCTCCTCGCACCAACTCATAAAGTTCTTCAACGCGAGGTTCGATAACCTCCGCCAAGGTGTGGCGGGATAATCTACGGGGCGGGCGATCCCCGACACTGCGCGCCTCAATGCTTTCGTCGCTGCCGGCGAGTTGAGTCAACGCCGCCCCATACTTCTTTTTTAACTCTTCGGCGGATTGCGTGGGGGTGCGCAACGCCACCGCGATATCGTTCGTCACTTGATCACCCGCGATCGGAATAACGGCGGTGTGACGTATTGCGCCTTCGGTAAAAATTGCGATATCGGTAGTTCCACCGCCGATATCGACGAGACACGCGCCGAGATCCTTCTCGTCTTCGGTTAGCACGGCCTGACTCGACGCGAGTTGTTCCAATATGATGTCGTCCAC
>JBFGKR010000340.1:0-2974 GCA_041576575.1 Arenicellales bacterium
GAGCTGCGTCACGCCACCCCTTTTTCAGGGACCGTCCCGTCTCTGGACCGTGTGCCGGATTGCGCCACAACGGGAGATCCGTCGTGGCAAAAATCTGACTTGCCGAAGGTGTTATCGCCGCCGCATCGACAGGTGTGCGAGACCGGTGTAGTCGGAAATGCGGATGCTCCGCCGTCCCAGCTCGACCCAACCGCTGCGTTCGAATTCCTTCAACTGCCGGCTCACCACTTCCCGAGCGGTGCCGAGCTCGGTCGCCAATTCACGATGCGACGCTTCGATCGGATGCTCACCGTCGCAATGATTGAGAAGCCACTGGGCGAGGCGCGTGTCCACGTGCCCAAATGCCACCTCCTCGAGGAGAACAATAAATTCCGTAATGCGCTCCGAGTACGTTCTGCAAACGAACTGCCGAAAACCGCCGGACTTGTCCAATGCATAGGAAAAGTACTTGGCCGGCAGCAGGACGAGATGGGAATCCCGCTCCACCACGGCTTCCGCCGGATAACGCTGCCCGGTCAACAGCATCGCCGCGGTTACAGGGCAGGTCTGCCCGTCGCCGATTCGATACAGCACTATTTCCCGTCCTTTGCGGGAGACCCGGTAAACGCGTACCGAGCCCTCCAGCATCAACAGATAGTGCGTGCATTCGTCGCCTTGCCTGAACACTAAAGATTGAGCCGGAAGGCGCACGGTTTTGGCAGCCATGATCACATCCCGCCAGGCTGCGTCTCGATTTCGTTCCAGCTCCGGAAACGCTCGTAGCCAGAACGGCACCACGGTATCCGTGGTGTTCCGCCACACATGGTCGACCACTGTTAGACTACCCCCACAACGTTGGGCCTGTAACGCCCTAATTCTTATACATAAATATAGTCCAGGATCTCCATTTTGTCACAGAAAATCGCGGGTATTTATAAGGAAACTGTGACTTGCGTCAGATCGTTTGGCTGCGCTGAACGCGCACACCACTCCCGCGTTTTCGGCGAGCCGCGTGGAGGCGATGGACATCGATTCTTTTAAAAAGCGCGTGACCGCGTACGCCGTATTGTTTTCGTCCGCGCAACGCCCATTCACCGGCGGTTGAGCAGCTCAAACGAAGATCGATGACCAAGATTCCGCAATCAGCCGCAGCAGCGTTTGTCGCTTGAAGAGTCGGAGGCTCCCAAAGAGGTTCCCCCATCGTCGTACGCGCACGTCGGCATCGACGCCCATGCGTTAAGCGCGGAACGACGTCATTCGCCGGCCAACGCATGCAAACGTCTGTACGAGAGCCTCGTCGATACGGAAAATCTGAATGCGAATGTTGGCCGAATCGTTGACGACGCAATCGCCGCCGGCGTCCACCGGGCGTCAAGCCGAGCGGGAGCTTGTATGCAGCCGGACGGAGTCAACAGGGACGTTTTTAAGGCGTAGGGGGCGCGGCGGCGCAGCCGCTTAGGACAGACAACAACAACTGAGAAGCCCGATCGGGTCGAATCTGCAAATGTACACGCGTGTCCGTAGCCAAACGCCTCGGTCACAATGGACAAGATCCTGGGCGCACTATTACCCTATACGGAATTGCGATCCGCGTCGGACGCCGCACGTTGGAAAAACCAAGTTGTAGACGGTCCCACCCGTATCTGATGATGAAAGGCATGAGTGCATTATCGCGGTTCAGAACGAGTCCGGGCGGCGACGCGCTCGCGCCCCAGGCACTCGGCGGTTACGGCACAAATGCGGTGCCGGCCCTGGTCGTTCTCGTGGTCGTATGCGTGTTTCTGCTGACGGCGTGTCAGACCCCTCCGCGCCCCGTAGAGCCAGAGCCGGAACCGACGCCCCCTGCTGTTACCGATAAACCCCGCATCCCCGCCTGGCTGTCGCGGCCGCCCGTGAAGACGGCGCCCGCGAAACCGGCGCCGACCCCCGTAGCGGAAGAATGGTGGCGGTACGAAGGACCAGCGGGTGTACGCGGCGATGCGGCGGTAAAGGAACAGAACGTCTTATACGACGGGTCCAATCCGGGATATCGCACGCTGCAGAAGGCGAATCAGGCGTTGCGGGGATTCCCCGTGACCGGACGGGGCGAACTCGATTGGGTCACCGCGCTCGATCGGCGACTAATCAAACCCCGCGCGTCTTTGACGGGAGATGAAAAGATGACATTGCTGGACAGCGACGTCGTCATGAAGGACACGAAATTGATGCCGTACGTGCTGTTCCCGCACAAGGCCCACACGGAGTGGCTCGCATGTAAGAATTGTCACGATCAGATTTTCATTCCAAGAATTGGAGCCAACGCCGTATCCATGGCCGAAATCCTGAATGGGAAATACTGCGGCGTCTGCCACAACACCGTGGCGTTCGCGACAATTTCGTGCGAACGTTGCCACAACATCCCCAGAGACTGACCCATGCGCCGCCGAGTACACTCCTCGATCAAGATTGCATCTCGGGGCGCGGGAGCCGAGATCGAGGAACGGTTGCGCAAAACGAAGCGCGGACGCGTCTCCACGCGTGCGGGATCATGCGTTGGGTTTGGGGCGTTGTCGCAGTCGCGTGGTCGTGTACGTTTCCCGCGCAGGCGGGAGACGCGTTAAACGGGCCGCAACTCTCCCAAACGCATTGCCGGAGTCGTCACGGAATTCAAGGCAAACCCTCTGTGCCGGGAGCGCCGGATTTCACCCGAGGCGACGGACTCGTGCAACCGGACGCGGCAATGTCGGCGATTATTCGAGAGGGCAGGAACGCCGTGCCCGGTTTTCGGGACATTCTACGGGTCGAACAGATCCCGGACCTAATCAGTTACTTACGGACCTTCAATTGACCGCACCCTTCGGGGTGGATCCAGGATCGCCGCTGATCGATACCGCTGCAGACACCGCAAACTCGAAGCGAGATCCGCCGCCTGGACTCGCGCGTCGACCGCTCGGGTCCGCAATGTGCCCAACCCCCCCTGGCCGCCGATCGTCTTTGTGTTTGCTTTGCGACCCGC
>JBFGKR010000341.1:0-2972 GCA_041576575.1 Arenicellales bacterium
CGTCAATGGGGGCGTCTGCGCGAGTCGCTGGTCGGGTCTCGGCTTGGGGAGCCACCGGGCCGCCGCCGGAAAGCAGGCGTAAGACCTGAGTAGGGTCTCCGCCCAATATCAAAACGACCACCACTACGAGAAGGCCGAACCCTCCCCCGAATTTCAATCGCCGCGGTACGCGCCGCGGATGTCCGGATCGTCGGCGATCCTCGACATTGGTGCTGCGTCTGCCACGCCGCCATCTCATAGTTTTATCGACACCGTGAAATGTAATGCACGGACAACGTCCCGAGTTGGTTAAGATAAAGAAATGGATGAGGATTGTAGACGTACAACAGCGTATTACACCAGTTTGACCAATTATCGCAACCGTGCGCTCGAGGGAATGCGCCACGGCCTTACCGAGCTCACGCCGGCAACCACGACGACGGACTTCCTTGACTGCGTATCGACCCGCGGTGATCATCAGCAAAATATTCGAGAAGCAGAAAATCCCGTGGGGACATTCCGTCTCATTACTTACTCTTCGATAAGCCGGCGATGAGTTCCGTTCCGCCCCAGCTGTGGCTGACCTTGTGCGTGTTCTTTTGGTCCGGAAACGCGGTCGTTGGCAAGGCGGCGAGCGAACACATGCCCGCTTTCAGCCTCTCGTTCTGGCGCTGGGTTGTGGCACTCGCCTTCATCTTGCCGTTCGGTTATCCGCGGATCGTCCGTCAGTGGAGTTTTTACCGGAGCAACTGGCGATTTTTGTTCTTCATCGCGTTCTTGAGCGTCGCTCTTTACAACACCTTCCAGTATTGGGCGCTAAATTGGACGTCCGCGATCAACGTCGGGATCATCAGCGCAAGCTTGCCGATTATGATCCTGTTGATGTCGACCGTGATCGGTCACGAAAAACCCAACCGATATCAATATACCGGGTCCATTGTGGCCACCGCGGGCGTACTGTATGTGATCAGCCGGTCCGATCTTCAGGTGTTGCTGAATCTCAGCGTAAATTTCGGCGACGGTCTGATTTTGCTGGCCGTGATCGGTTGGGCCGTCTACTCCATACTCCTCAAGCGCGTGCCTCCCGACATTGAGCAAGTAGGGCTGCTAACGGCGCTCATAGTATTAGGTATACTCGGGATCGTTCCGTTTTACGCGTGGGACCTCGTGCAGGGAAAGACGTTCGAGGTCAACGCAATCACATTGTCCTTTATTCTTTACGTAAGCCTATTTCCGTCGCTGTTGGCTTACGTATTTTGGAACCACGCGGTGAGTGTGGGTGGAGCGAACTTGGCCGGGATTTTCGTAAATCTGCTACCTGTGTTCGTCACTCTCTTGGCCATCGTCTTCCTTGGGGAACACTTGGCCGTCTTTCACGTGTTGGGTATCGGCCTAATATTTCTCGGGATCTACGTCGCGACCGGCGTGGCTCATCGGCACGCGTTCCGCAATCAGTAACCCAGTCAGCTCATGTAGGATTTCGCCTCTTCACCCGGATTTGGGAGACCCGCTATACACCACGCCGCCATGCAACCGCCGAAAAGCTCTTTGACGGCGTCGCGCGTCATGTTTTGCGATCGGCACACGCGACGCATTAAGGGTGCCGCCCCGAATGTGCGGTAGTAGTCGCGAATGAAGTGAATGACCGACCAATGCGCCGGTTGCAAATCGAAGATGCCGTAGGCGGACGCGATGCGACGCGCGGTTTCCTCCGTCCAGGTTTCGGGTTCCACCAGAAATCCGTCTTCATCCAGCAGCGGCGATAACGCCTCGTTGCCCGCCTTCGCGCGGGTAGGAGCACGATGTGCATCAATCACGGCTGAGTCCCTCGCTCGATCGTGGGTTTAAGAACGCCACGAAGATACGCCCTTTTTATAGAAATAAAAAGAATATTTTTTGATAAAAATATTCTTGCTGGTTATATAGCAACGGCCGCGTTTTCGGTGAGGGTACCTTCCTGCGGGCGAACGCGACGCCCTGCCGCGTTTGCTAGCCGTGATCTGGCGATCTGGCCGATCTAACCGGGGCCGGCTCGACTCAGTCGCATCCCTCGGCTACGATCATCGAGGTCTTCGCGGCGGCCTGCCTCAGTGCCTTCAATTTTGCGTATTCGTCGGAGGACCACCAGCGCTTGGCTTGAGCCACGGAGTCAAACGCGAGTACGACCAGGCGCTTCGGGCGCCAGTTTCCCTCCAGGATCTCCACGGGTCCTCCTCGAGCCAGATAACGCCCGCCGAATCTTTCCAGCGTCGCCGGCACTTGAGATTTGTAATCTTCGTAAAGATCCGGATCTTCAATATCGATAACTACGATCACATAGGCGGACACGTATGCCTCCCCCGCTCGGACGCCGCATCGGGAATATGCGTTCCGCGCGGTCTATTGCACCGGGTCACGCGCTAAAGCGCCGCGTCATGGTGCAACGACTTGATCTCTCCGTTGCCGCGCTTCGACGTCATCGATGCGTCGTCGACGTCCCAAGGCCGAGATCGGTTTACAAGGTATTATTTTTGGGCCAAATCTTTGAGGTGTATACCGAACTGTTCGCCTTTTCTGCGTCCCTTGCCCGAACGGCGCGGCACCTTGCCGTCGGCGCGGTGTACGTCGCGGCGCTCTGAGGAAGCCCGACGTTCACGTTTGCGGCGCTCCGGCCCGGAATGTTTTGACGCCATAACAGCAGACCCTCGTGAATGCGCAACTGCTCGAAAACCATTTTCCATATTTATTCACCCCCACAGTGAATAACAAAACATACCGAAGATCCCAACAGTTTTCAATACCGTTGAGCACGGCGGCGAGCGTGTTTTCCCAGCGGCGCGAGAGCACCGTGTCCTCGGTGCCGAACCCCTTTAAATTCAGCTGCTTTTTGGGGCCTCCCCCTGCTCGCAGTTCCCCTCGCTGCTGATTTCTACGCGCGGGCGGTCCCAGATGCCCCGGCGCCTCAGCTCCACCAGAGACGAGTCCACGAATGCGTCCAGAGAACTGATGTCGCC
>JBFGKR010000342.1:0-2964 GCA_041576575.1 Arenicellales bacterium
CTCATTAACGGAGACCATGGACTGGCCATCGACGCAGCGCGGCGAGCGCTCGAGCTCGATTCAGGGTACGCCGATGCCCTCGGATTGCTGGCATGGATCCATTCTTTCGCCGGAGAGCCGCAGAAGGCGCTTCGGGTGCTGGAAAAGATAAAGCGACTAAATCCGCAACTTAATGCGAGCACTCTCGTGGTCCTCGGACTCGCGCACTTTCTTTCCGGAGATTTAGATAGAAGCATCGAAGTCTTTCAAGCGGCCCGAGAAAGTAATCCCGAAGAGATGACCAACCGTATTTACCTGGCGGCTGCGCTCAGTCGGTCGGGCCGACAGGACGACGCAGAGTGGGAGGCCACGGAAATACTGATGCTGAACCCTGACTTCTCGGTTAATCGGTGGATCAAGAGCCTACCGCACAAGGACCCGAGCGAACTCAGTCGTCTGGGGGAAGACCTGCGCCGATCCGGATTGCCCGACTAAAGTTGTGACGACGCGAAACTGCGTTCGCAACGAAAATGGCAGCCCTTTCGAAAGCTCGCTTGTGGACTTTGCGAAAACTTTCCCCATCGTCACAGCACAGGCAAACAACCGCTTTTTTAGAGCACAGCGTGAACGTTTGGAGTGTCCGCATGCTGTTTTATGTCGAAGCTTCGGATGCCCATGTTCAATTTAGCCTTTGGGAGCATTTTGGCAGGTCGACGATGAATCGACGGTGATCGTTCGTCACGACTTTTCCGCGGACGCAAACGCGACCTGCGAATTACGATTGCTGGGCGCACGGGCGCGCCTCGCGCCGCATGCCGAGCGGCTGCGTGCCGCCAGCCGAAAGGAGCGACTTTCACTATGGATGTAATCTGCCGGATCCGTGCGGAAGCGCGACCGGCGGTACCAGCGACGTCAAATTTTCCGTACCCGATAAGGTTCTCTCCCAAAAACGCACCAAAACTGCCATGAACAAATCCGATTTAGCGCTACTTTTCCCGCCGCGCGTGAAAATCCTCAAAGGCGAGGGATGTTGATTTGCGATATTGTGTCCTTCGAGACATCTGCCTCCGCTTCAGACGGCGAATTTCCACGCGGACCGCGCAGAGTAAGGGCAAGATTTGTGACAAACATTTTCTTGCCAACAATCGCGATACTCGCCGGGAACAGCAGACCCTTCGGTGCACCGTCAGGCCGAATGCCGAGAAACGCACCAAGCCTCGCCACCACTTGTCCATCACTATCGAGCGCCACGACCTCATCCGCTTGGTTGGCGGCCACCCAAAGATGCCCGGCACCGTCCACGGCGAGGCCGTCTGCCCCGTTTATGCTCTCCGCGAATATTCCGACGACGGACGAAGACGCATCCACTGTCAATACACGGTCATCGCCCGTGTTTGCGACGTAAATGACGGATTCGTCGCCCCCAAGCGCCACCCCGTTCGCTCCAAACGGCGGAAAATTGGCGGTCGCCAGTAGCGGATCTTGGGCAATCGTAATCACCGTACAAGGAGGTGGACAGACGCCCACTGCCTCGATCTTGAAGACCGCGCCCTGAAAAGAATCAGAGATGATCAGATCACCAGACCTATTGAATACCATCGCGTTGGGGACAGGGACGCTGTCGCCGAACTGGATGATGCGTGTACTTCCATCGGGAGCCGCGTCAATTCGGTCAGCCGGTGCTCCGATGTCTGGAATGATAGCCACGTCTTCAGCGAGGCCGGAAAAACCGGCGTCCACGCGCTGAATCCTCGACGGTCCGAAACCCGCAAGCACTCCCGCATTGGCGATATAGACTTTGTTGTCCGCTGTATTGAACGCGAGTCCCAGAAGAACCTCCGCGCCTAAATCGATTGTGCCGATCAACCGACCGGCCTTGTTTATTCTAAGTACTCGGTTGTTTCCACCGAAATTAAAAGTACTGACGTAGATATCACCATTCGATGGATTTGCCGCAATACCCTCCGGAAAGTTCACTCCTTCGGGTAACAAAGCGAACCTCTGTGCCGCATGCGGTTTGACGGTAACACCCCCATCGGCCCGGACTGCGTTCGAGACGGTGGGCAGTAACAACAAGCAAGCTGTAGCTAGAACGGTCTTTTTCATTTTCCACTCCTTCTACCTCCACAGGAGACGTCATTCCAGCACATCGACACAATTCGGCCAAGTGGTGGCAGCGAAAAGGAAGACTACCGGCATATCGCAGTCGACGAGGACTGGATGGTATGACCGGATTTGTAACCGTATTGGCTCTGTTCCGCAGCGCCCATGGGGTATTCGACAGCCCCGGTTGCTTGTGCGTGACCCTAACGTAAGGAACGCAACAAACGCTGACCGTGCAATGCAGCCGTTGAAGCTCGTGCTTTCATCACGGGTTCGCACGCTGGAGTGTACTTAATTTTTTTACGTTGCGCCGAACGCACAAGTATTTAGCGACGGCGAACAATTGTGATGCCGTCGAAACTCGACGGCCGCCTGCAACCTATTATTGACGTCGGACGCGGCATTGAAGGTTCGTCACCTTAAGTGGCTTTTACACAAAAGCGCGTGCTGGCTTGCAGACCCGAACAAAAATATCGATGACGTGTTTGAGACGATTGCCCTGCCGCTCCTCAGCCAATATACACGGCCTCGCCCCGAACGCTCCGTAGTAGCTTGGCGTCACAAACGACGGCGGCCGCGTGGACCGCCGTTGTTAGACTTTCAATGTGCCTGCCTTCTATGGCGACGTATGTCCTCCGCCATCGCTATTACCGCCGTTGCCATCGCTGAGGTCCACGGGCACGTAACTGGTAATAGTATTGTGATGGGTCCCCAGGTCTTGTCCGGGGCGAACCGGGATGGACTCACCGCCGTGGTGAAATGCAAAAGTTTCGATCGCTTTAATTTGCATGAAATACCCAGGACAAATCACTCCCGGGTTGTTGTCCGCCAACGGCTTGGCCATGGCTACGTTGCACTCGGCCGGTACGTCGATCGCGACAC
>JBFGKR010000343.1:0-2963 GCA_041576575.1 Arenicellales bacterium
AAAAGACCTGCCGCAATACAGTGTTTCGCCGCCCTCCGAATATAATTTTGACCAGAAAAGCGCACGCGCTTCCTCGTAATCTTTGATCCTTGTTTGATCAGCCGTTAGAGGAGCCGACACCAACCCGGCAACGAAAATGCACCAAAACGGATACTTCATAAGCAGTCCCAACAACCGTTTCGCCTGTCGTAAACGCTCTCCGTGCTTTTCATCGCCGTTCGCCTGTTGCAGCCCGCAACAGTCTGATTGGCGTACGCTGCAGCATGCAGCTAGGTCGAAAAAAAGAAACAACGACTTGTCTGCAAGGAGAAGATCGATGTCAAACAGCTCGTTTCGCGTCCGTGCACGAATATTACGCGGGCCGGCTCATAGGGTTCGCGCGTCGGACCGCTGCGATAAGCCCATCGGGCAAGCCGCCCGGTTATGCTCAGCTTCGTTCGAGCCGCTTGCACAACGTTGCGAAATACCTCTCGTCGCTCAGCAGCGTGTCGGCCTCCTTGCGCCGTGCTAGACTGAGCCGGGCTCGGAGCAAATTGAGGCGTTTGGCGACTCGGGCGCGTCCCGTTCCCTGCGGGAGCGTCCGCAGCAAATCGTTGATGTCGGAGATTTCTCGTCGAAGCCTCAATTCCTCGGGTAGGAACCCGGAATTTTTTAAGATTCGATAAGCCATCCGAAGTTCTTCTGGTATCAACGGGTCTATCTTCACATCCAGCCTTTTGCCCTCGCAAGACAAACCCGAGAGATCGCCTCGTTCAATCGCCTCGGTAATGCGCGCTTCCGCGATTTCATCGATCAGGAACATGGCTCTGTGTCGGGGTGAGCGTTCACACGGCGAAAATTCCTGGGATTGGCAGACTTGAAACGTCCACGGCGCTTCCCCATATTATAAACGAGTTATAATTCACCATCGTCAGCAGCCGCCGGCGCGCGGATGTACGGTACAGACAGCCTGCGGAGCGGCGGAGGCGAGATTATATGTGTAACACTACCGTGGAGAGGGCGGCTGCGCGCACTTTTCAGAAACGCTTTCTAATTGACCGGCAGTATGCACGTTGACGAATACGATTTTGGGCACATTAGGATTGACGGCGTACGGTACAACTCCGACGTCATTATTTCCCCAGAAAAGGTCCGAGATCACTGGTGGCGGGCGGAGGGTCACCGCTTGCAGATCGGCGACCTCGACGCGGTGTTGAGCCCTTCAACACGGATTTTGATCGTCGGCACCGGATACTACGGGCGTATGGTGGTGCCGAATGAAACCCGAGATCACATAGTGTCGTCGGGTGTACAAGTGATTGCCGCACGCACGGGTGATGCGGTCGCGGAATTCAATCGTCTGCAGCGCGATTGCGCCAATGTCGTTGCGGCGCTGCATCTAACCTGCTAGTTTCGAGGCGATGGCCAAGCAAAAAAGCATTTATCGTGTAATTTTCCACAATCAGGGAAACGTCTACGAGCTCTACGCTCATGAAGTGAGCCAAAACGGGATGTTTGCCTTTGTCGAAATAGGAGACATAATCTTCGGCGAACGCTCCAAGCTCGTCGTAGATCCGTCGGAAGAACAATTGAAATCGCAATTCGAGGGTGTTAAGCGGACTTTCGTTCCACTGCACAGCATCGTGCGCATAGACGAGGTGGAAAAGGAAGGCAAGAACAAAGTCCTGTCCACCGGCGAGGACAAGGGAAAGGTGACCCCGTTCCCGATTCCCATGACGCCACCGAAAAGCGATTGATTGCAGAATTCTAGGCCGGGGCGATCCTTCAACGGAGTCCCGTGTCTTCGTGTTCAAAGCATCGTCGGCAGGGTCCGAAGGTGCGTGTCACCATCGCTCGTCGAATCGCCATAATCCCGCTTCTTCGGCCAGCTTACGGGCCGTGGTCAATTCCCGGAAACTGGGTCGTCGATTGATGGCGTCGTACTTCGTGCTCTTGCCCACTTCATAAGCGGGCCGGTACTGATCCATGATGTTGACATACGTGTCGACGGACAAGGTGTCGGCCAACCATCGAAAAATCGCCTGTGCTTCGTCCAATTGCCCCGGCATGACGAGATGGCGAACGAGGACTCCCCTGCGCGCCAGACCGTCGCGGCCGAAGCGCAGGATTCCGACCTGCCGATGCATCTCCTCGATGGCGGCACGGGCCCGTTCGGGGTAATCCTTGGCCTTGGCGTAAGCCCGGGCGCTTTCGCGGCGCCAGAACTTGAAGTCGGGCATGTAAATGTCCACCAATCCGTCGAGCAGCTGGAGCGACGCAATGGCGTCGTAGGCGCTGGTGTTATAGACAATGGGCAGGCGTAGACCCTTCGGGACCGCTTTGGCAATCGCCTCGACCACCTGCGGGGCGACGTGCTCGGGGGTGACGAAGTTGATGTTGTGACAACCGCGTTCCTGCAGCGACAGCATATAGACGGCCAGTTGATCGGACGTACATACTTCACCGGAACGCTTCTGCGAGATATCCCAATTCTGACAAAACACGCAGCGCAGATTGCACATGCCGAAGAAGATCGTGCCAGAACCGCGATCGCCGCGCAGGCAGTCTTCTTCGCCGAAATGCGGAAATACGCTTGACACAATCGCATGTCGACCGACGTTACACACGCGAGTTTCGTCCTCTAATCGGTTTACGTGGCAGTCGCGCGGACAGGCACAGCAGTCTTTGAGCTCCAGCAACGCCGAGCGCACCCGAGAGTCGAATTCTTCCTGGCTGACACGCGAGTATGCGGGTTCGAAATCATCGATGACGAAGCGCGGATCCGGTGACGGCGGCGCTCGAAAAGCAAACATGGCATCCGTCTTCAACTTGACTATCCGAACCTTACTGCGAAAGACCGATGGAGGGAAGTCCGTGAAGCCCGCATCCCATGACGAGCTGCCGCGCTCGGAACCACCGGTTCCCCCAGGAACGCGGCTGCGTCGCCATCCCGGCGACGGTCGGCGCCGTCCCGTAGACCGAGT
>JBFGKR010000344.1:0-2960 GCA_041576575.1 Arenicellales bacterium
ACCTTTAGCGGTGGTGGTTTGTCGCTAATTGAAAACAATGGGGGGTTTTTGGTCGGGGTGAGGGGATTTCAAACTCCAGCCCCTGTCCCGAACACGAGATCAGACCCTTCGTGTATCAGTGGTTTACAGAATAACTCTTTATACGTCAGCATATCCTTCGTGCAAAACCACCTTCCAACGGTAGGATCACACGTTGCCGATGCTGTGGCCACCGTCGACCGGAAGCGCGACCCCGTTTACGAAGGAACCGGCATCGCCCGCAAGCAGCAGGAAAGGCGCGGTGAGTTCCGGTACTTCGCCGGTGCGACGTGCGGGCGTATTCTTAATGTAGGCTTGTCCCTTTTCGGTTGCGAAATAGTCCTTGTTGATTTCGGTAACGAAATAGCCCGGGCAAAGCGCGTTGACGCGCACATTCTTGCGGCACCACTCCAGGGCCAGACTTCTGGTGAGCTGTATCACCGCGGCCTTGGATGTCGCGTAGCTACATTGTGATATCGCGACTCTCAAGCCGAGAATGGACGCGGTGTTGACAATGCTCCCCGCGGTTTTCGTGGCGATCATGCGCTTTCCGGCCTCTCTGGCAACCATCCACACGCCCTTTAGATTCGTATCGAGAACGAAGTCCCGACTCGATTCGTCGATCTTCAATGCGAGCTTGGAGTCTGCGACTCCAGCGTTGTTCGATACGATATTGACCACACCGTACTGTCTTTCGGCCACGTCAAACGCTGCTGCGATGCTGTTGCTGTCAGTAACATCGAGCGCGACCGAGATCGCTTCACCGCCGCGATGTCGTATTTCCTCAACCAATTCGTCCAGTTTGTCGAGGCGCCGCGCGGCAACGACCACTTTTGCGCCGTAATCGGCCAGGACCCTCGAGAAGTGCGCGCCAATACCACTGGAAGCCCCGGTGACGATTGCAATCTTGCCGGTCAGATTAAATAGCGATTCTTTCACCACGGTCTAGTCATCGGTCTTTCAAAGCGCGTGCCCGGTGGCCGATGGCTCGTTGCGCGTTCAACCAAGGCCGAACACCCAGTTCCTGAACACCCGCACGTCATCGTCTCGCGTCAGAGTTCGCTCAACGAGCGTGCTAACCCTGCTCTAAAAGCTCAACGGCCATGTTCGCCAGAGTTGGCGCCAAGGCGCCGTACTCGAACGCCTTGTCGCTGGATGCGGTGCCATCGATGGCGCGCTTCAACACGCCTTGCAAGATAGCCGCGAGTCGGAAAAAGCTAAACGCCAGGTAATAGTTCCAGTTGTCAATTCCGGACAAACCGCGTCTATTAAAATACTGTTCAACATACTGTTCCTCGGTTGGAATACCGAGCGCGGATCTGTCGATGCCACCCAGGCCCGGGATCACGGCATCTTGACCGAGACGCCACTGCATACATTGGTAGGCCAGATCAGCATAAGGGTGTCCCAAAGTAGAGAGTTCCCAGTCCAGCAGGGCGAGTGCACGCGGTTCCTCAGGGTGAAATATAATGTTGTCGATCCGATAATCACCATGGATCAGGCTGACCATGCCATCGTCATCCGGTGTATTATCCGGTAGCCACTCGATCAGACTGTTCATTGCGTCAATCGCGTCAGTTTCCGAGGCGCGGTACTGTTTACACCAGCGACCGACTTGACGTTCGAAATAGTTGCCCGGTCGACCGTAGTCGGTCAGGTTCACTGCTTCAACGTCAACGTCGTGCAGGGCCGCGAGGACGCGATTCATCTCGTCGTAAATGTCGGCGCGCTGGTGATTATTCAGCTGCGGCAGAGTCGGTTCCCAGAAGATTCGACCGCTTTCAAAACTCATGACGTAGAACATGCTTCCGATCACGTTGCGGTCTTCACACAAGTGAAATGCTGCCGCCACCGGTACTTCGGTGTCGCGCAACGCCTTGATGACACGATATTCCCGGTCGACTGCGTGTGCCGATTTTAGCAGCTCGCCAGGCGGTTGTCGTCGCACGACATATTGTCCGGAGTTAGCGGTCAGCAGGAACGTTGGATTGGACTGGCCACCGCTGAACTTCTCGGCACTTTGTAGTCCCTTGAAGCCTTCAATATTTGCTTCCAGATAAGGACCCAAAACCGCCAAATCGAGTTGTGCGATCGCCATCGCCGGTCATTCCGCGAATCGTTGGATTATCTGTTTGCCTAGGGCCATCTGGTGAACCTGATCCGGGCCATCCGCTTGCCGACACCAGCGCGCGTAGTTGAACGCTTCCGCCATGAAAAAGTCCTCCGTCAGTCCGCCGGCGCCATGCATCTGCATGCAGCGGTCAATGATGTTCTGCACAATCAAAGGCACTGTGCTCTTACTCGCGGCAATCATGTCTCTCGCCGCCTGTGCGCCGACCTCGTCCATGCGTTGGCAGGTTTTGAGCACCAATAAACGCGCCATCTCGATCTCAGAGAAACTTCGCGCGACGTCCTCACGCACGGATTGGTGTTGACTCAAGGTGCGGCCGAAGGTCGAGCGCGACGAAACCCGCCTACAGGCCAGTTCCAATGAACGCTGCGCTGCACCGATCAGGCGCATGCAATGGTGCATGCGCCCGGGCCCCAACCGGCCCTGAGCGATTTCGAATCCCCGTCCCTCGCCCAACAACACGTTGTCGAGCGGTACGCGAACATCGTCGAACAGGAGCTCGGCGTGACCGAGCGGTGCGTCGTCGTAGCCGAAGGTCGTCAAAGGCCGGATCAACTTGACCCCGGGAGTCTCTTTGGGCACCAGAATTTGGGTTTGTTGTTTATGGCGGTCGGGATTGTCCGGGTCCGATTTTCCCATAACGATAAACAGCTTGGTGCGCTCGTACATGGCACCGGTAATGAACCATTTACGCCCGTTCAGAACCCATTCGCCATCGCCACGGGTAATGCGTAGCTCGATGTTGGTAGCGTCACTCGAGGCGACTTGAGGTTCCGTCATCGCATAGGACGAACGGATTTCGCCTTTCAAT
>JBFGKR010000345.1:0-2917 GCA_041576575.1 Arenicellales bacterium
AAAGCGATGTGGTGGACATCCGAAATGCCAACTCCGGCCTCTGCGAGGCAATACGCGATGGATCGGCTGGGAAATCCCGCCCAATGCTTTTGGCGACAGAAACGCTCCTCCTCGGCCGCGGCGACGATGGCGCCATTCCGCAACAGACAGGCCGCTGCATCCGCGTGATACGCATTGACTCCCAGAATCAACATGGACGTTCGCCCCAGCCCATCAGCAGCGGCGGTTTGCGTCGGAGCGCCGCATCAAATCGAGATACATAAGCCGCAAGGACAGGAGCCCTTCTGCTGTCGCACGCTGCAAGGCATAGTACACTCCCGGCCAACCATCGAGCAGGTTTCCCTTCACGAACAGGCAGTACATGAACACCAGAGGCGGAGCGAGCAACCGTAGCTTGCGCACTCGCCCGCTCCATCCCAGGGATGCCCACGACGTCGAGATGATCTTCGAGGCTTCGAGCTCCATATGACGGGTTTGCGTGTCAATCCAAACCGATAGCGGCTTGCGGTCATCGTGGTATATCGGATTCCATAGGGTTTGGACGTCTCCGTCCACGCGGATACGGTGGGTGTGTCCATCCTGGCGATATTCCGCGGATCCGCGCCTGTAAAGTACGGTGACCGGTGGATACAACGAACGTCGCAACGGCGTTCCAAAAACACAGTATTTGAAGCGCGCACGGTACGCGACGGTAGCGGGCCCCGGCGTGAGGGCTTCTAATTCCGAGATGGCGATATCCGGCACGACATAATCAGCGTCCAACGCGAGGATCCAGGGTGTCTTGATCGCCGTTTGTCCGATAGCATAGTTCCACTGAGAGGCAAGCGAGTCGAACTCTCTCTCGAACACCCTGACCTGGGGAAAACCGCGCAGAATTTCCACGGTTTTGTCGACACTGTTACTGTCGACAACCACGATATCCTCAGCCCATTCCAATTGGGATAGGGTGCGCTGGATATTATCCGCCTCGTTGCGGGTCAGTATAACGGGTGTGATTTCCGAGAGCAGCAATGGCCTTAGCGCGGACGGTAGGAGTCAATGATATCCTGGTAATTGTCCACGGTAAGCGTTCCAATTTGCTTCCAACCAAACAGTTCTGCTGCGGTGTGCCGTCCACGCGCCCCGCAGCGACGCGCTCGTTCCTGATCTTCGAGCATACAGCGGATTGCAGCGGAGAGGCCCTTGATGCCACCTTCGGTTACGATTCCCGCGCCGTATTTGGCCACGATCTCCGCTATTCCGGAGCTCGGGGTGACGACAACCGGGCACCCCATCGACATCGCTTCCAGCGCGGCAATTCCAAAGTTTTCCGAATCCGAGGGCAACACGAACGCGCGGGCATCTCGCATCAGCGCAGCTTTGTGGGCGCCCCAGACGGGTCCGCACAAGGCGACTGCTTCTTGCAGACCGGCGGCGTCGATGAGTGCGCGTAGCCGCGGTAGATATTTTTCCTCATCGTTCCCCGCAATGATGAGCCGCGCATCTGGAACATCCACCATGGCGCGAATTAAGGCTTCAATTCCCTTTTTCCAGCTCAAACGGCCGAGGTAGAGAATGTACGGGCGTTCACTCGCTAGACGGGAGAGGTCTTTCGGCAAGGCAGTAGGGGGAGGCATATCTACGCCATGCGCCGTGATGAAGTATCGCCCAATGGGCAAGCCGAGCTTACGGGCTTCGTCAAATTCGAGACGTGAGGCGAAGTGCAAGGCAGCAACGCGCCTAAGATTATTGCGCTCAATGAGCTGTAACCACAAGGTCTTAATGAGGCGATTCTTTTTCAATACGAGGGAACGAACCAGCATGCCGTGGGGCGACAAGACGTACGGAATCTCGGACCGAGCGCAGAATCGGGATGCATACCAACCTGGCCAAAGATACAGCGAGTGGCCGTGGACGATGTCAAATTTTCCGCCAGTGCCGGCCAAGTGTTGTGCCATGGCGCTAGAGTAATAGAGTCTATCGGGAAAGTTGACAGGAAAATAAGTGACGGTCACGCCATCTACGCACGTAGGTTCTAAGGTGCGCACCGTGCCAGCTCGATCACCATCGCGGTTGGTAGTGAAGACGGACACATCGTGTCCGAGTTCCACAAGCGCTTTGCATAGGCCGTGGGTGGCGTAAATAGTGCCCCCGTACCTACGAGCAGGAAGATAGCTCGGGGTAACATGTAATATCCGCAAACGCCTATCCACGATCGGTGCGAGCGCGTCCAACGGTCACTTGGCCGGCCCGCTGGATCCGACGCTGGCGGGCATATTCGACGGCTTCGCGGGTTCCGCGAGTCGCGCGGTCGACTGAATAGTATTCGAGAACATGTGCCTGCGCGTTGCGCCCCATCGCTGAACTGCTGCCCGGCGCACCGGCCAACTGTACCAGCCGATTCTTGAGTTCGGTGATATCGCCCATGGGGTAAGTGAATCCGGTCTTGCCAGGAATGACCAGATCGACCGCGCAACCGACGCCATCACTGATCAGAACGGGCAACCCCGCTGCCATCGCCTCATTCGCGACGAGACCCCAGGTCTCGCTCGAATCGGATGGCAGCACGAGCAGGTCGGCCACCGCATAGGCGTGGACAATCTCTCTTTGGTTCAGAAATCCCGCGAAGGAGACTGGCAGCTTCTCCTGCTCGCTGTACCTACGAGCCGCACCCATCAGTGCACCGCTGCCAACTACCAGGATCCGCACCGGCAGATCTAACTCTCCGCGGGCAAGTTGAAAGGCCCGCAGCAGATCCATGAGGCGTTTTTTCTTAATGATCTTTCCCACGAACAGCACACAATATTCGCTATCCGCTACCCCGAATTTGGCACGGAACTCGGCTCGCGATCGATGCCTCTCGGCGCCTGCGCGTGAAAACCGCACATTGTCAACAAAATATGGAGCGTCGAAAATGACCTTCTGCGGGACGCGGTGC
>JBFGKR010000346.1:0-2887 GCA_041576575.1 Arenicellales bacterium
GCAGCACCGGTGCTTCGAACCCCGGTACCAGCCGCTTGTAACTATTCGTAGTTGCGTTGGTAAAGGCGTTCAGGGCGCGCGCGTGCTTAAAAATTCCTCCGATGTAATATAGCGCGGTGTCGCTCAAGCCTCCGTACCCGTCTCCGGAAAAGATGTTTTCGCCGTTTTTCGCCAGAGACTGGTGGACATGCATTCCGTTTCCGTTGTCGCCGACCAGGGGCTTGGGCATGAAGGTCGCTGTCTTGCCGTGTTGGACGGCGACGTTGTGGATACAGTACTTGTAGATCTGCAGCTCGTCCGCCTTGCGTACCAAGCTGTTGAACCTCATACCGATTTCCCCTTGACCTGCAGTAGCCACCTCGTGGTGATGCACTTCGATGACCAGCCCCATTTCCTCCATCGCCTGGCACATGGCGGAACGAATATCCTGCAAGGAATCCACCGGCGGCACGGGGAAGTAACCGCCTTTAACGCCAGGCCGGTGCCCGAGGTTGCGCTCGTCGTAGAGGCGCCCGGTGTTCCACGACGCTTCCGCCGAGTCGATCTCGTAGAAAGCACCGCTCATTTCTACATCCCAGCGCACGTCGTCGAAGATGAAAAACTCTGCTTCCGGTCCAAAATAGGCCGTATCGGCGATACCGGTTGACTTTAGATAGGCTTCCGCGCGTTTAGCGATAGAGCGGGGGTCGCGCTCGTACCCTTGCATGGTCGCCGGTTCAATGACGTCGCACCGCAAGAGCAGCGTTTTGTCCTGCAGAAACGGATCCATCACCGCGGTATCGAGTTCCGGCATCAGGATCATGTCCGACTCGTTGATACCCTTCCACCCGGCGATGCTGGAACCGTCAAACATCTTGCCGTCCTCGAGAAATGACTCGTTTACCACGTGCGAGGGAACGGTGACGTGCTGCTCTTTGCCTTTGGTGTCTGTAAAGCGGAAGTCAACGAATTTTATGTTTTGCTCCTTGATGGATTTAAGGACGTCTGACACAGACATGGAGAATCTCCTCTAATATCGTCATGTTTGGGCTGTGCGGGCCGCTTGCCGCACGGATCGAAGTTTTCTGGCGCCAGGGTGTAAGCAGAAAACGTGCCAACGCCTATCGGTGGCAGTCTGCGGAGCTTACGACCGTTCTCTGTGCATGCGCGGCGATAAAGCGCCCCATTATAGTGCAATCACACATTACGTGCACCACAAATGTGCGATGCTGCGCGCGCTAGTCTTGATGCGCTAATTTCTGTACGCGTACGCGCACTACAAGGTTGCCCTCGCGTTCGGTCTTCTCGATCACTTCGTGGCCGTGGATTCGACACCACGCCGGGATGTCGTGCAGCGCGCCCGGGTCGGTGCACAATACGTCCAGCTCGTCGCCGTTCTCGAGTTGTTCGATCTTCTCCTGCGTGCGTATGACAGGCAGGGGACAGATCAAATTACGGGCATCCAGTATCAAGCGGCTCACACATACCACGCCGGGGGAATTTGATCTTTTCGCAGAGGGCTTACGGACAACAGAAACTCAGTGCCATCGCACCGTTGGATTCTCGCCTTTACCGCGCTCGCACCCCGACCCTTGCCGAAGCGCGCGGTGATGTGGGCGGCGAGCGCCAGTTCCTCCACGTTCGCTTCGCCATCAACTAGGGTGACGGGCCCCGGGTGGTCAACGATCTGTAGGTGGGTGAACTTTTTTCGGTAACCGCGCAAAAAATTATTTTCTCCGTCGTCCCGCGCGACGATGAGCTTGTAATGCGGTTTCGGACGCAGATGGCGACCGACTTTTAACAGCATGATGTCGTCAAAATCGTATTGTTTTTTGCCGCGTCCTCGCCACAAATCCCGCATTTTTGCGGCGTAATTCGGGTCGGTGAGAAAACAGCAACCCCCCGCGGGTTGGGAATAGTCTTCAAATCCATATTGTTTCGCCAACTGGATCTGCGTTTTGCGGCTGCGTCCGCTGATATCGCCGAGTTTGTCGCGGTCGACCCATCCCTCCCGTTCCGCCAACGTCGGCGGCAGGAGTTTCGCGCTGAGCGGGCGCAGCAGGCGGTCGTAGGTCCCGGATTCCGCGGCTACGACAGGTAATTTGGTCTTCGTTTGCGACTTGGGGCGCTGCCCCATTACCTCGCCGGTGATCACGAAATCGTACCCGTGTTGCTCCATCCACTCGCGCGCCTGTCCCACCATGAAAGCCTTGCAGTCCAGGCATGGATTGAGGTTTGCGCCGTAACCGTGTCGCGGGTTGAGCACAACGTCCTTGTAGTCGTCGATGACGTCCACAATGTGCAATTTGATTTCCAGTTGGTCCGCGACCCAAAGCGCGTTGTTGCGTTTCGGGCGATTACAGTGGTGGTTGCGTATAGCGTGGGTGTGTCCTTCTACACAAAAACCAGTGAAGAAATTTATGCCTTCTACGTAAATGCCCTGGTCTTTGATCATCTTCGCGGCCAACATGGAGTCCAGCCCGCCGGATATCAGGGCGATCGCCTTTCGTTGTGCACTCATGGACGCAGTGTACTCCGACGGAGTGATGGCCACAAAAACGAAAGGGCCCCATCGGGGCCCCTACGGTTTCATAAACAGGCGTGGCGCCTGCTCCTCCTCGGTGACTTGGGCGCAAAAGCGACCTTTACGAATGCGCAACCTTATACGAAATCGGGGTAGTTGTCTAACCGCCGGGTTGCGCCGTCACCGGACTCGCCCCGCAGACCGTCTGGGTTATAATTCGCGCCTTTATCGCTTGTGGAAACAGTCCGAATTATCAATAACTAAGACGCGGCGCGTGACGTTTCAGGACCTTATACTCGCTCTTCAGCATTTTTGGGCCGACCGGGGATGCCTCATTATGCAACCCTACGATATGGAGGTCGGAGCCGGCACCTTCCATCCGGC
>JBFGKR010000347.1:0-2876 GCA_041576575.1 Arenicellales bacterium
GTCTTCTTACGGACAGGGACTACCAGGAAGTGGTCACGTACAGCTTTGTTGATCCCAGAATCAGTGAATTGTTCGGGGACTACAACGAGGCGATTCGCATCGCGAATCCGATCGCAGAGAACATGTCGGTTCTGCGAACCGATATGTGGAGCGGATTGGTGCCGGCTCTCATCACCAATCTCAATCGGCAGCATCGGCGCGTGCGCTTGTTCGAGATTGGGCATACCTTTCATCGCCGTCGCGGTGCGCACGAAGAACGGCTGCGGCTGGGCGGTATCGTTTGCGGAGAGGTCGCGCCCGCGCAGTGGGGCCAGAAACCTCGGGAGGTCGATTTCTACGACGTCAAAGCGGATGTCGAAGCGATATTGGATTTGACTGGCGCAGACAAACGCTTTATATTCAAACAGTTAGAACAGTCTGGTCTGCAGCCGGGACAATCCGCGATGATTTCGCACCGGGGGCAGTCGGTGGGTGTACTCGGTAAGATGCACCCGGAGGCGTTGCACCGGTTGGATATCGATTGTGCCGTCTACGTGTTTCAACTGGAGGTGATGGAGCTTAGGCACCGCGTCGCACCGCAGTTCGCAAGACCCTCCCGGTTTCCGGTCATTCAACGCGATCTGGCGATAGTCGTGAATGAAGAGATCACCGCAGCGGAAATACGCGATGCCGTGCTTCAGACTGGAGGAAAACGAATAGTTAATCTAAACTTGTTTGACGTGTATCGTGGGGAAGGTATTGATCCGCGACGAAAAAGTCTCGCATTCGGCTTGACCTTACAGGACTCTTCGCGCACCCTTACGGATAGGGAAGTTGACGATATCATCTCAAAGATAATTACCGAACTGAGCCGCAAGTTCGATGCACGGTTGAGATCTTGAGGAGTTACGGTGGCCATAACCAAAGCAGACTTAGCCGACGCGCTGTTCAATGAATTAGGCCTGAACAAACGCGAAGCGAAAGAATTCGTAGAATTGTTTTTCGAAAAGATCCGCAGCGCGCTCGAAGAGGGCTCATCGGTGAAGTTGTCGGGCTTCGGTAACTTTGGTGTAAGGAAAAAAAATCCTCGTCCTGGTCGTAATCCGAAAACCGGCGAGGAAATACCCATTTCTGCGCGACGCGTAGTGACTTTCAAAGCAAGTCAGAAACTCAAGGAGCGTGTTGCGAAAAACGCAGAAGAATTACAACAACGCTTGAACGAGAAATAGAAGACAAACAATGTTGGACCCGGGCGACAATGCCGATCTGCCGCCGATTCCAAGCAAGCGTTACTTCACCATTGGCGAGGTGAGCGAGTTGTGCGGAGTGAAGCCGCACGTGCTCCGATACTGGGAACAGGAGTTCCCGCAATTGAAACCGGTAAAGAGGCGCGGAAATAGACGCTATTACCAGCGGCACGAAGTCCTGCTGATCCGCCAGATTCGCTACCTTTTGTATGTGGATGGGTTTACCATCAGTGGGGCTCGGAATAAACTGGAGACCGATACCGACGGGGAAGGAATTGCCTCTGGGCGGGGCGTGCGGAGAGAAATTGTGGCCGATTTAATACGTGAACTCGACGAGGTTGTCGCGATTCTCCGCGATTAGTCCTCTGGCGTCGCGTCGGGTGTCGGCAGTCACTTATCGGGGCGTAGCGCAGCCTGGTAGCGCACCGCAATGGGGTTGCGGTGGTCGGAGGTTCAAATCCTCTCGCCCCGACCAAGTCTCGAATTACATTCCACGCATGACTTTTCACTAGCACGGACGCGAGGGGCTTGATTGCGGCGCAGACACGCATGGCGTTGACCCCCGGTTGCTAGAACCAATGCGCCGCAACGGTCGATAACGAGGATTGGAATTTGCCGCTCTCTATTTGGGGCAGCGAACACCGGTTTCCCATCGCTCCAGGGCGCACTGGGGCTGCCCGGAGTTGCTCCGTTGTACGCAAAACGCCTTCGTCGAAATTCGTGACTCGGAAACGCGAAATCTGCAATGCGAATTCTTCTGAGTAACGACGACGGATATATGGCACCCGGCCTCAAACAACTCGCGAAGACGCTGGCGAGCCGGGCCGAGATCATGGTCGTCGCGCCGGAGCGCGACCAAAGCGGCTCGAGCAATTCATTAACGTTACGACAACCATTGCGTGTGCACCGTTCTCAGAACGGCTTCTACTACGTGGACGGGACGCCAACGGATTGCGTGCATCTGGCGATCACGGGTCTCATGATGGAAGAACCCGACATGGTAATAGCGGGCATTAACAGCGGTGCGAATCTCGGCGATGACGTGTTGTATTCGGGCACCGTGGCGGCGGCCATGGAGGGCAGATTCCTGGGATATCCGGCGCTAGCGATTTCTTTGGTCGGCGAAAACGTCCGTCATTATGAAACCGCGGCGGAAGTGGTGGTCAAGATCCTAGAAATGTTGGAGCGCAATCCCTTGGCCGGGGACACGATATTGAATGTCAACGTTCCCGATGCTCCACTCGCGGAGATAGCGGGGTATCAGGCGACCCGTCTGGGGCGTCGTCACAAGTCGGAACCGGTAATTAAATCGCAGGATCCCCAGGGCCGGCCGATCTATTGGGTCGGCCCGCCGGGCGGTGAACAGGACGCGGGGCCCGGAACCGATTTCTGCGCGGTGCGCGAGCAATGCGTGTCGGTGACGCCGATTAAGGTGGATTTGACCCGTTACGAGACGCTCGAGCAGATTTCGCAATGGACGCAGGAACTCGAACCGTGACCCCGCAGATAAGAGGCGGTATCGGCATGACGTCCGCCCGCACGCGAGAGCGATTGCTGAGGAGGCTGCGCGACAGTGGGATCAGGGATATCAGAGTCCTGGATGCGATACGTCAAGTCCCCAGACACTTGTTTGTCGACGAAGCCCTTGCA
>JBFGKR010000348.1:0-2875 GCA_041576575.1 Arenicellales bacterium
CGGAAAAGGACCATGCCGACATTCGAACCGCGGCGGCGGCCGACGCCGACTATCTCGCGGTTTCTTTCGTGCGGTATGCGGACGACGTGGAAAACGCACGCGATGCATTTCAAGAGTCGGGCGGCTACGGGGGCATTGTTGCGAAAATAGAGCGCGCGGAGGCGATCGATCACGTCGACGAAATCGTTCAAGCCGCGGACGGAATCATGATTGCACGCGGTGACCTCGGCGTCGAGATCGGCGACGCGGAGCTGCCGGGTATGCAGAAATCCATCATCCGCCATGCGCGGGAATGCAATCGTGTGGCGATTACAGCTACTCAGATGATGCAATCTATGGTCGAGAGTCCACAACCCACGCGCGCCGAGGTCCTGGACGTTGCCAACGCGGTGCTAGATGGAACCGATGCAGTCATGTTGTCGGCCGAGACCGCCATAGGTAAACACCCGGCGAGGGTAGTCCGAGCCATGGACCGAATCTGTAGGGGTGCGGAACGCCAGCGTGTTGCCTTCAATCACCGCGTCGACGCCCGATTTGAAACCGTCGAGGAGTCCATTGCCATGGCCGCGATGTATACCGCGACACATTTGCGAGTAGCGGCGATCGTGGCGATGACGGAATCGGGAGCGACGGCCAAATGGATGTCGCGCAATAGTTCCGGCATCCCGATTTTTGCGATGTCGCCCAACGTAGCCACCGTGCGCCGAGTTTCACTCTACCGCGGCGTATATCCCATGCTGGTCGACAGCGCGCAGCAGATGGGGACCGATGAGGGCGAGCACCACGCGGTTCAGGAGTTGCGCCGGTTCGGGGTGGTAAAAAAAGGCGATTCGATCATCTTTACGCAGGGTGAGCTCACCGGTATCACTGGAGGCACGAACGCTATGAAGGTGATCAAAGTGTGAAGCAATCATTTAACCCATTCGACGACACAGCTTAGTACGCAATTGAGGAGAAAGACATGGCGCTTATTTCTTTACGACAACTTTTGGATCATGCCGCCGAGCACGGTTACGGCGTGCCGGCCTTCAACGTGAATAATCTGGAGCAGATGCGGGCCATCATGGAGGCTGCAGACGAAACAGACAGTCCGGTCATCGTGCAGGCCTCAGCGGGAGCCCGCAGCTACGCCGGCGCGCCGTTTTTACGTCATCTCATTCTCTCTGCCGTTGAGGAGTGGCCCCACATACCCGTTGTCATGCATCAAGACCACGGCGCCTCCCCGGCCGTGTGCCAGCGTTCCATTCAACTCGGGTTTACCTCGGTAATGATGGACGGGTCCTTGGGCGAAGACATGAAGACACCGAAGGACTACGCGTACAACGCGCGCGTCACCCGCCAGGTCGTCGATATGGCGCACGCTTGCGGGGTGTCCGTGGAAGGAGAGCTCGGTTGTCTGGGCTCTCTGGAGACCGGCATGGCCGGCGAGGAAGACGGATCCGGAGCCGAAGGCAAGCTCGATCATTCGCAGCTCTTGACGGATCCCGAGGAGGCCGCGAAATTCGTCCAGGACACCCACGTGGATGCGTTGGCCATTGCCATCGGCACGAGCCACGGCGCGTACAAGTTTACGCGTCCGCCGACCGGCGATATTCTCGCCATAGAACGCATCAAGGAGATTCATGCACGCATTCCGGATACCCATCTGGTTATGCACGGGTCGAGTTCGGTGCCTCAGGATTGGCTGAAAATCATCAATGAATACGGTGGCGACATGGGGGAGACCTACGGAGTTCCTGTAGAGGAGATTCAGGAAGGCATCAAGCACGGAGTGCGCAAGGTGAACATAGACACCGATCTGCGCATGGCTTCAACCGGGGCTATCCGTAAGCATCTGCACGAGAACCCCTCGAATTTCGATCCGCGTAAGTACCTCTCGGCGGCAACCAAGGCGATGAAGGATATCTGCAAGGCGCGCTACGAGGCCTTTGACACCGCCGGGAACGCGTCGCGCATTCGACCCGTGAGTCTGGAACAGATGACAACGCGATACGCCGACGGCGAATTGGATCCGCGTATCAACTGAGCGTCTGCTCAAGGAATGCAAGAGCGGCCGCGAAGCCGATCTGCGTACGAAAGCGAACGGGGTCGGAATTCGATCCAGATCCCGTTTTCATTTTCGCGGGACCAAACCCCGTGCGTGAGCACGGGGACGGACGCACCGACTATTGAAGCAGTCAATGCTATGCAGTAAGCTTGTATTCACTTGGACCGGATTATCGGGGGGGGTCACAGCGGTCCGGGAAACCGGCCCCGAATAGGACGCAGGAGATGGGTGGGCAGTCATGAGCAAGCGCTTCCTGAGGTGGGCTGAGACCTGGATCGAGGATAACATCCCTCCCGGCGCCAATCCCGACATCGAGAGCCACGATGCGCGGGCAAAGCGGCTGATGGATGAAATGTTCGCCGAGGCGGCCGCGGCCAACTTCTCAAACTCCGAGACCAAGGAGGAGCGGGAGCGCATTGCGCCCCTGGTTCTGGCCGCGGTCTCGGACAGCACCGATTTCGATTACGATACCTTTACGCTCAAGTATCTACTGGCGCAGGAGACTGAAGACGGCGACTGAGCGCCGCCGTCCGACTCACTCACACCGGACCAAAGCATTCAGAAAAAATACGGGTCGGAGTCGGTGACTTCGGCCCCGAGCATTACTATATCGTGGTTCGCTGTTTTCCGCCGCGATCGTGTTGATCGATTCGTCTAGTCTTTGCTGATTTCGTTAAAACCGGCGGTAAATCCCTTGAGTGAAAGTGGCACCGCGATGGTTTTTCCGGCGGTGTTATTGAATCCCACCCGCGCCTCGCGGCCCTTCTTGAACAGGGTGATCAACGTTTCGTCGAGTTTCAGAGGAGCCCGGCACCCTCGTTGATCACA
>JBFGKR010000349.1:0-2859 GCA_041576575.1 Arenicellales bacterium
CGTCGATGGCGGCTATGGTGGGATATCGCAACGAACACAGTTACGGCCATATCATCACCATAGAAGATCCCATTGAGTATGTGCACGAGCACAAAAATTGCATCATCACCCAACGTGAAATCGGGGTGGATACGGAATCCTGGGAAATCGCGTTGGTGAATACCATGCGCCAAGCCCCGGACGTGATTCAGATCGGTGAAATACGAACGCGGGAAACCATGGACAACGCCATCGTCTTTTCCGAGACCGGCCATATGTGTCTGGCTACGCTGCACGCCAATAATACCTATCAGGCGATGGATCGAATCATAAATTTCTTCCCCGAGGATCGGCGCGAGCAGTTGTTGATGGATTTGTCGATGAATCTGCGCGCCCTCGTTTCTCAACGGTTGTTGCCGATCAAGGAGGGCAAGGGCCGTGTTCCGTCCGTGGAAATCATGATCAACTCGCCTTTGATCTCCGATCTCATCCTCAAGGGGAAGATGCACGAGATCCGAGATGTGATTGCGCGCTCCCGCGAAGCGGGGATGCAGACGTTCGACCAGTCTTTGTTCGAACTTTACGAGGCCGGACTCATCAGTTACGAAGAGGCATTGCGAAACGCCGATTCGACGAACGATCTGCGGTTGCGCATAAAACTCGAGAGCGGGGACTCGAGAGGCCAGGAACTCGGCGAAACCATGCGTAACGTGACGTTTTAACAAACCCCGCCGATCAACCCGCGTACTGCGGCCGGGCTTCGGCATCCCGGTCCGCCGCTCGCTCACTCTCGTACACGACTTCACCCCCGATCAGGACGTGGGTGACTTTGCCCTTGAACTCCCACCCGTGAAACGGCGTATTGCGGCCCCGGCTCACCATGCGCGCTCGGTCAAACTGCCACTTCAGCGCCGGATCGAATATGCAAACATCGGCCGAAGCCCCCGGCCGCAGGTGGCCTGCGTCCACGCCGAGAATGCGCGCCGGTCGGTGAGTCAGCGTGGCGATGGCTTCGGAGAGAGTAAGAAGTTTATCGTCCACCAGTTTGAGGACCAGAGGAAGCAGTGTCTCGAGCCCCGAGATACCGGGTTCGGATTCGCTGAACGGGGCCAGTTTCGCGTCCGGCTCGTGCGGTTGATGATCCGAGCAGATCGCCGAGATCACGCCGTCTTTCACCGCGTGTCGCAGCTGAGCGCGGTCGCTTTCACATCGCAACGGCGGTATCACGTGGCACTGGGTGTTGAAGAATCCGATGTCGTTCTCCGTCAAATGCAGGTGGTGCGCGGCGACGTCGGCGGTAACCGGCAGCCCCCTCCGTTGCGCCTCGGCTACCATCTCCACGGCGCGGGCGCTCGACAAATGACAAAAATGACAGCGCGCGCCGGTGGTCTCGATGAGGGCCAGATCACGCGCTACGCCCACAGTTTCGGCGGCTTCGGGTATCGCCGGCAGTCCGAGGCGGGTGCTGACGAACCCTTCGTGGACGCAACCGTTGCCGCGTAACCAAGGGTCTTCGGCGTGAAGGAACACGGTCAGATCGAACGTGGACGCATACTGCATGGCCCGGCGCATGACTACGGTATCGCGCACGGGTTCCAGGGCGTTACTGACGCCCACGCAGCCCGCGTCGTCCAATGCGGCCATGTCGGTGAGGAACTTGCCCTCCAGGTTCTTAGTCAGTGCGCCGAGCGGATGTATGAAGGCTTTGCCGAGTTGCCACGCCCGTTGTTGGATCATCTGTGCCATGGCCGGTGTGTCGATAACCGGATTGGTGTCCGGAGGGACGGACAGTGTCGTTACCCCCGCGGCGACCGCGGCCTGTATTTCGCTCTCGATGTTCGCTTTGTGTTCGAGTCCGGGTTCTCGGAGCCGCGCGCGGACATCGACAAGACCGGGACACACCACCAGCCCTTGGGCGTCGATGACGCGGCCGAGGACGAAGTCCTCCGGTTGATGGTCTAGGGCGGCGACGAAACCGTCGTTGAGGTAGAGGTCGTGTTTCCCGTTTATGTCGTGCGCAGGGTCGATCAAGTGGCCATTGCGAATAAGCAGTCCCATCAGCGTTCCTTCCTCATCGATTGACCGCCTAAGAGCAGCGCCATCACGGACATCCGTACCGCGATACCGTTGGTGACTTGGGAAAGAATCAACGAATTCGGACCGTCCGCCACTTCTGACGAGATTTCCAAGCCGCGGTTGATGGGTCCCGGGTGCATAACCAGCACGTCGGGCCGTGCGTAGGCGAGTTTTTCCTGCGTGAGCCCGAAAAGATTGAAGTATTCCTGCTCGCTCGCGATCAAACTTCCCTGCATGCGTTCTAACTGAAGCCGCAGCATGATGACGACGTCTACGTCGCGCAGGCCGCTCTTCATGTCGTTGAAGACCCTGACTCCCAATCGCTCGACTTCCGTTGGGAGCAGGGTCTTGGGTGCGATCAATCGTATCTCTGCGGCGCCCAGCGTGTTCAGGGCGTGGATCTGCGACCGGGCGACGCGCGAATGAAGGATGTCACCTACGATCGCCACTTGCAGGTTTTCAAAATCGGGCCGATGTTGTCGTATGGTGAACACGTCCAACATCGCCTGCGTGGGGTGCTCGTGGCGCCCGTCGCCGGCGTTGATGATGCTCACGTGTGGGGGCACATGCTGGGCGACGAGATAAGCGGCACCGCTGTGCGAGTCCCGTACCACGAACAAATCCGTATGCATCGCCTCGAGATTGTTTACGGTGTCGAGGACTGTTTCTCCCTTACTTGTGGACAACCGCAGAGGATTCAGGTTGATGACGTCCGCGGAAAGGCGTTTGGCGGCGATTTCAAACGTCGTGCGCGTGCGTGTGCTGGATTCAAAGAACAGGTTGACCACGGTTTTGCCGCGCAAC
>JBFGKR010000350.1:0-2846 GCA_041576575.1 Arenicellales bacterium
CTCGGAATGCTCGTATGTGTAAACACGGTATCTGCGTCGACGTCGATCGAGTCTTGGGGCGCTCGACAACCGGCGGCGGGGCATCTGTCGCGCATGGTCGAACCCCCGGTCTCGTTGTCGGCCAGATATGACGACTCTTATTTCGGCAAACACTTGCATCTCACCAGTAGTAGTGAAGACGCTTTTGTCGAAGTCAAGCACTCAGAATCGTACTCGCCGTTCCGACTCATGGATGGGGAATACGGTCCGGAGCGCTACTCCAGCAGATTGAGCCTGACACGGGGAACCTCCTGGGGCTGGTTGCATTTCTCCAGCATTACCGGCGTTGATGAGTACCAGAGATACGCCGGGGCAAGCTTGGGAAAGACAACGCTTATGTACGCCAACGGTAAAGGCAAAACCTTTCTCACAACGGAAAACAAATACGGCGGCGTCAACCCGTTTCTGTTCCACGGTGGCAATCGCCTTCCCTATTCGTTTTCCGGTTTCAGCGTCAGCCAGGCAGTAACCGATCGGGTCGCGACGACGTTTGCAGCGACGCAAGTGCGATCGCCGGGCGTCGACGATCGACTGGGAGTAAGTGCCGGAATCTCCATGGGAACCTTCTCGGGCTCCCTAGTGGAAGTAAAGAGAGACAAGCAAACTACGGCTCGGGGTTTCGATTTTACGTTCGCTGCAAGACGTTTTCGCGGCGCCTTACAACAATTAACGAGCACCAACGGGGCTTCCTACAAGAGCATTGCCCTCGGCTGGCTGACGCGCCGAGGAGATAGCGTGGCATTGAGTCTCGAACGCAGCGCGAACCCTCTGTATCGGGACGCGGAGGACACGCGTCTGATGTTGGTATATCACGGTGCCTGGGGCGGTTCGAGTAATCTCGTGCTGAATCAGAACGACGCGGACGAGCCGGAAAAGCCGAGGAAATACCCGACCGCTGCTTTGATCGGCGGCGGACTCGCTGCGGTGGCGCTGATCGCGAGTTCGGGCAGCAGCAGCAAGGACGGAGCGAATCGGCTATCGGCGCAGCACGACGCGGCGTTCGTCGCCCTGAGCGGCATCAATCCGACATCCGTACGAGAGAATCGCGAATACGGCGGTTGGATATACCGCAACGCGGACGGTAGTTTTGCCCACACCGCTCCAGTGCGAGGCGAACCGGCCGGAGTCGACATCGGACATCCGAGTGTGGTTCCCGCAGGGACCACTGCGACCGCTTCCTACCACACCCATGCGGCGTTCGATCCAAGATTCGACAATGAAAATTTTTCTCCCCAGGACATCCTCGCAAATCGCATCTTCCAGGTGGATGGGTATTTGGGTACGCCGGCCGGCTGGATGAAATATCATGATGTCCGCAGCGGCGGCATCAGCACCATACGGAAGATAGCGAATTAATCGGCGTAGGGCACCACGGCGCACTTAGAGCCAAGTACAACGTGTTTCCAGCAGCCATTTTGACGATCCACCTGCGACGTGAGACCGGGTCTGCGGAGGGGCATTTAGCCCGGCCCCGCCTCGCTCTCGAACGATTGGTTCGGCACTGGACAAACCGGGAGTCTGGCGATGGGAACTTGGATTCTGCATCGAATTCCGGCGCTGTGGTCTCGCGCCCGGCCGCGCCATGCCATTGTCATCATCCGCGATTCTCCGTTTGATGTGCGGGCTGTTATGCGCGTGATACCATGGTGTCTCGTTTTCATCGTGAGCTGCAATCACGTCATGGCCGAGCAAGAAGACGTCCTGCGCAGCAGAGATTTCGTCCGGGGATTGTCCGCGACCTGCACGTACACGGATGGTTACGTCTGCGCGGAATTGCGGGAAGACGATTTTCTTACCCCGGACTCGGAGAGACGGCTCGTGCCCGGGGCGTATTTAGCAGCCTGGGAAGTGGCCCGGCGGGATTTTTCCTCTCTCGACGATCTTACTCGGGAGCAGAAGGATTTGAAGCATTACCGAATTGGCTTCACGGAAAATGACCGCCACTACGTCATCCTGTTTCGTGCGCTGTTGTTGCCCCGCTTGGTCGACGGTAAACCGCAGGGGGTCATGCAGGTCACTTATGGACAAACAACGAAATACTGGATAGACAAAACAACCCTGATGATCTCGGACCGGAAATTTCTGAAATAGACGACAGCGGCGTTAAATTCAGGCCCCCAATCCGCCCGACGGGCTTTCGCATCCGGTGCGTACATTTCGCTCAGCAGTGAAAACAGGACGCGGAGTTTGTTACAACCGTGGATACTCATCACCCCAGATGGCGCCTCTTTGGCGACCGGACTTGCGCACCGCGACTCCGATCGTACAACAAATATGTCCGCCAAATCGGGTACAAAGTATTATTGAGGCTTTCAAGTCGCCCAACGCCAATACCGAAACACGATGACGCAACTTCTCTATCAAGGACAGTACGCTTTGTTCCTTTTAATACTAATCGCGCTCGTGATTTCGCTCTCGTTTCACGAATTCGGCCACGCCTACGTCGCCAAACGTTTCGGCGACGACACCGCGGAGCGTGCGGGTCGCCTTACCCTGAACCCAATTGCGCATATAGATCCCATGGGTCTGTTGATGGTCGTGCTTGTGGGTTTCGGCTACGCCAAACCGGTTCCGACCGATCCCAGAAACTTTACTTCGCGCTGGGCCGACCTGCTGGTGTCCGCGGCCGGACCGGCAATGAACCTCATCGTCGCCATTATTGTAATAAACGTTTATGTTCTGGGCTTGCGCATGGGATGGAGCGAACTGGCCAAGCCGGGCCCGCGATTCTTTTTTGTGTTTCTCGCGCAGATCAATTTGTTGTTGATGGTATTCAATTTGATTCCCCTCGGGGCGCTGGACGGCCA
>JBFGKR010000351.1:0-2832 GCA_041576575.1 Arenicellales bacterium
CCGCCGCCGGCCAGCTGCTTTTTCAAGTCGCGCAGGGCCGCCTGCAGGCCTTCCTCAACAGTCGGATGGTAGAACGGCATCTGCAGCAGGTCGAGGACGGTCTGCTTTTCTTGTATGGCCCACGCCAACAGGTGAGCTAGATGTTCTCCGCCCGGCGCGACCATGGAGGCGCCCTGGAGCAAGCCGTTGTGGCGGTCCGCGTAGACGCGCAGCGTCCCTTGGTTCTTGCCCATTATGAGGGCCCGGCCCAATGCGTTGAAACGGAATTCCCCGATTGCCGTGGAATCCTGTTTCAGGTCTTCGAACGAAGCACCCACACTGGCGATGTTTGGATCGGTAAAGACGATGGTCAACGCTGTGCGGCGCTGGTAACGGATTGCCTCGTCCGCCATCGCGTTGCTGCCGGCAATGCGCCCCTCGTCCGCCGCCTCGTGCAGGATCTGACGGTGGGCGTCGGCATCCCCGGCGATGAAGATGGGGAATCCTTCGATTTGCATGGTTGCCGGGTCGTACACGGGTATGCCCTGGGCGTCGGTGGCGACACCGATGCGCTCCAATCCCAGACCGCGCAACCGAGGTCGTCTGCCCATGCAGGCCAGGACCTTTTCGACGCGCACGCGGCGATCGCCGCTGTGGACCAGCAGGCCGTCGCCGTCCTCCCGCACCTCAGCCGGTTCGCCGAGCCACAACGGAAATTCTTTTCCTATTATCGTCACCGCGGTTTGTCGGACCACCGGATCGCGGATTGCTCCGACGGTCTCAAGCGCATCGAGTCCCGTCACCGCCACCCCCATGCGGCTCAACGCCTGGCCCAGCTCCAACCCGATCACGCCGAGCCCGATCACCGCGATCGATTCGGGCAAGGTTTCTTGCTCGAAGAAATTGTCGCTGGTCAGGATTCGGTCGTGAAAGAGCCGCCAGGTCTCGGGCACTACGGGACTTGAGCCTGTGGCGACGATGACCTTGTTCGCCCTTATGCGTTGCCCTTCCACTTCAAGCACATTAGGTTCCAAAAAACGGGCGCAGCCGTCGATGAACTCGTCGCCCATATTGTCGGTAGTGCCCGCCATCACACGGTCCACGAAAATGTCACGCAAGTCGCGGACGTGTTCCATGGCCGCGACCGCGTCCAGCTCAAGCGTTTCTCGCCCCCGGACGCCAAGACGTTGAAAAATCTGTCTGCGATGATAATCGCTGGCGGTCTGAATGAACGCCTTGGACGGCATGCAACCGACGCGGGCGCACGTGGTGCCCAACTCACCGCCGTTTATCAACACAAAGCTGTCCGTTTTGCGGCGAACCTGCGAGAGCGCCGCTAAACCGGCGGTGCCGGCGCCGACGATTGCCACCTCGACGTGGCGGTTAACGCGGTCGTCTTTCAAGATCTCAGTACCTTTGGCGTAATCACCCTGAGTTCTCCGCTAGGCTATGTGTTGTCTGGCGAGATAGTCGTGGGATTGCATTTCTATAAGGCGGCTCGCGGTGCGAGCAAATTCGGCCGCAATTTTCGAGCCGTGATAAAGATCATGGGGCGCCGCCGCCGCCGCCGCAATGAATTTGACGTTGTGGTCGTACACGATGTCGATCAAATTCACAAACCGGCGGGCCTTATCTTCAGACTCCGCATCCAAGCGCGGGATGTTGGAGACGAGTACCGTGTGAAAACAACGTGCGATTTCCAGATAGTCGTTTTGCGACCGGGGACCGCCGCACAACTCCATGAAGTCGAACCATACCACTCCTGCGGCGTGGCGAACCGTCTTGATGGTTCGTCCTTCTATTTCCAGCGTCACTCCGGCCCGTCCGGTCTCCGCCGCCAAATGGGTGAAATTGTGGCAGAGCCCTTCCTCCGAGGAGCCGTCGTCGGGGCAAAAATAGGTGTTCGCCCTGTCTAGGAATTGCAGCCTGTAATCCGAGCCGCCGTCCAACTCGATTACATCGGTATGTTCTTTTATCAGATCGATGGCAGGTTGAAAGCGATCCCGCTGCAGACCGTTCTCGTAAAGTTCATCCGGATGACTGTTCGAGGTCGCCACCAGTACAACGCCGCGTGTCAGAAGGTGTTTGAGCAGCCCTCCAAGTATCATGGCGTCGCCGATGTCGTGAACGACGAATTCATCGAAACACAAGATTCTGGTGGTTTCCGCAAACCGCTTTCCGATTTTGGAAAGCGGATCGGGCTGATCGCGAAGTGTTTTTAGTTGTTCGTGAGATTTTTTCATGAAGCGATGGAAATGCGTGCGCTTTTTTTCAGCGACAGGCAGACAATCGTAAAACATGTCCATGAGGTAGGTTTTTCCGCGCCCGACACCGCCCCATAAGTACACGCCCCTAATCGATTCGGGGTGCGATTTGCGGCTCAACCAAGACAGCAAGCCGGTCTTTTCCATTCCCCTTCTGAGTATCTCGTCGTACAAACGCTGCAATTGGACAACCGTTCTTTCCTGCGACGCATCACGCTTGAACTGGTGTTTCTTAACATCCGCGTAGTATCGATCGAGCAGTGTCACAGTCGCCGTATTCCGAAGTTAGAGTGAGGGAACCCGGCGTGCCCTTCCGACGCTAGCTACGATTGCCGCAATGAGTTCGTAACGCAACAGCAATCGACTACACGAACGCTTGTCCGGAAAACACCGCGCAACGCGCCTATCATGGGTTGAAGCGGACCGATTCGCGGGGTTGGTCTGCTAAGCGTCCAACCAGGCGCTCGCAGCTTCCATATCTTCGAATTGTTGCACATCGGCATCAACGAACGCACCGGCCAACCACCCTATCCAGGCATGCCACTCGTTGTCTGTAACCACGGCGATGCGTTCGTAATCGCGAGCGTGC
>JBFGKR010000352.1:0-2827 GCA_041576575.1 Arenicellales bacterium
CGCCACCTCCGCGTCGGCGGAGCTGAGCGCCACCTTCAGCCCCTGATAAATGGGATTGTTGGCGTCCACCTGCCCTTCTTCGGTGATGGACTCGATCTGCGCCTGTTTCTGCGCCTTCAGGTCATCGATCAGACCGCGGGCGATCACGACGTCGGGATGGCGCTCGGTATAGCGAAGCAGCAGCTCGTCCACCCGACTCTCGAGCTGCTGGATGCGACCGTCCAGCGGGCTGGGCAAGTCTTCGACGAAGTGCAGGTCGCTCGAGTCCTCCAACTGGCGCTTCATCTCGTTGCGGCGGTTCTGCGCTTCCTGAAGCTGCAGGCGTGCGTCCTGCAGCGTCTGCGCAAGCGCTTCCCGCTTGGATACGAAGTCCGAAGTCGCCCCCGGCAAGAACCCCATATTGCGCGCCTTGAAGTCTTTCAGCCGTTCTTCCGCCGCGATCAGTTTTGCTTCGTATTCTTTGATCTGTTTGTCCAGGAATTCCTGCGTCGCCACCGTACCGCGGCGCACCGCCCCCAAAGAGCGCTCGAGAAACAAGTTGAGCACCGCGTCGACGACGCGCTTTGCAAGTTGCGCTTCGTTGTCTTCGTAGGAGATGGTGAAGATGTTTTCCCGTCGTGTCTGGCTGATGCTGATGTTGCTGCGAAGCCGCTCCAACATGCGCTCCGTCTCCACCGGCGTCGTCGCCTGCAGATCGAGATCCGTCGCCCGCGCAATTTCCTCCAGATTAGGTCGAACCAGCAAAGTACGCCGCAGCAACGCCAGGGCCTCCAAACCGCTGCTCGACTCCAGGGCCAAACCGCGCAACGCGGGCCGCAACAAGGATTGCGTGTCGAGGTACAGCTTGGCCGAGACCTTGTAGGTGTCGGGCAGGGCCATCACGGACAAGGAGCCCACCAAACTGACCACCACCGTGACGGTCAGCGCCAACCACCGATATCGCCACGCCATCCGGACGTGGTTGTAGATTTGCGTGAGCAGTTCGTGCATTTCGTATCCTTTCTCGAGGAGTCCCTTATAGCGTCCTCAGAACCACGCCTCCGGGATGATCAAGATGTCGCCGGGACGCAGCGCCACGTTGGCGCTGATGTCGCCGTCTTGGAGCAGGTCGTCGATGCGCACGCTTCCGGTGATGGGGGTGCCGTCCACGTTGCGGACGATGACCGCTCGGTTGCCGGCGGCGAACTCCGTGATGCCGCCCGCTGCAATGATTGCATCCAGCAAGGTCATGTCCTGCCGATAGGGAATGGAGATGGGATTGGTGGCCTCACCCACGACGCGTATCTGCTGGTCGAAACGTCCCGTGAAGCCCCCCACCATCACCGTCACCAGCGGATCCTTGACGTAGTTGGACAGGCTCTTTTCGATGTCGCGCGCGAGCTGCGTCGGAGTCTTGCCGCTGGCAAAGATCTCGTCCACCAGGGGCGCAGAAATCCGGCCGTCGGGACGGACCGGGACACTGCGTGAAATTTCGGGATTGTTCCAGACAAAGATTTCGATGACATCTCCGGGCCCGATCACGTACTCGTAGTCGAGCAACTCGCCGACCTCGCCCAGCCTCTCCTTGGTGGTCACGCAAGCGCTCAGGGCCAGAACCACGGTCACGATCCCGCATGCAGCGAAGACGCCAAAGCGGTGGACACCCGCCTTCGCCCTTTTTTCGATTGTGTTATTCATCGCCACGCCTCCCGTTTCGTCAAACCTTGTTTGAACATCCCAAAGACCCTTAAATTGTGGCTGCGATCCATTGCGTAATGCGGCGCACAATTCGGGCCGAAAGTGCTGCAACCGCGTATTATGGCATCAGTCCACGCGCCGCTAAAGCGGGGGTCCAAGCACGCTACCGCCAGTCGGATCGTCCCTATGGCCATCCGAAACCAGATCTCCACCAATTTTACGCCATCCTGGCTACTATCCTTAGCGTACGCGCGAAGGAGTGTGCCAAAATTGGATGAATTTAGAGAATAACACCCTCGTTCTATCCGCGGGCGCGGTCGCGCAGCGGCACGCTCTACCGATCGATTGCTTGCAGTTACAATCGTTGCAGAGCGACGGACTCAGCAATATCCGGATTTTGGCATTGATGTTGTTCACCCCCCATTTAGCGCAGGCTGTGCAAAGCCTAAACGGGCCTTTCGTCGCCTATAACGTGCACGAAACCGCTCAAGAAAGCAACCGTAAATTATGCACAAACCTTCCGTGTCGCCCGGTATTCGCGAACCTCCACGGAGATCGGGCGCGGTTGTCTTCTACGAGTCTACCTCGCTCCAAGTATAGCAGCGTTATTGCAACTGCAGCCCAGTCGGAATCTATTGATGCGATCTATGGATCGAAGTCCGAAACACACACTACGTACATGGGACAGTTTAGGTGTGACGTCGGCGCACTCCAACGTCCGTCGCCCGTGTGCGTCGCTACAGCGAACGATCGACAGTAGAACGCGCTTATTCAGCCCGCCCGGCAAGAATTGCCATGGATGCGACGAAAATCTTCAAGCGCGGGTGCGACCACGACACGAACATGACTTCGACACGCAAACTCGCCAGGCCAGCTCGTTCAGAACTGCGGTACGGACGGGGACACTGCTGGTTTTTCCCTATACGCTCGCGTACGGCGATGCGACAGCGGCGGATCAGGCCGGAGCGCACGTTTCCTTTACTCAGGAACATCTGTCGAATCTGCACGGCGAACACGTGCGCAAGCTACTCGACCTGTACGGAGAGAACAGCGGCTGGAAGAACTTCGGCGAAGAAAGCCGCCTCCGATCGCTTGAAAACCGGGTCCGAATTGAGAAGTGACGACGGGGTCTGAATTCAATTCAGACCCC
>JBFGKR010000353.1:0-2826 GCA_041576575.1 Arenicellales bacterium
AAGAAAAGAATGTGGGTACTGGATATGACTAATAATAAAGTTCTTTTCAATACAGTGGTTGCACATGGAAAGAATACCGGCGGAGAATTCGCAACGAAATTTTCAAATAAGGTAAATTCACTACAAAGTTCATTAGGGTTTTATATTACTGGAGAAACCTACTTCGGTAAAAATGGATATTCTATGTGCTCCCCGTCGGCAATCTGCCTCATCGTCCCCCGCAACACTTTGCCGGAACGTGTCTTGGGGAGTCGTTTGACCACCGTCACTTGCTTGAAAGCGGCCACGGGACCGATCTTTTCGCGCACCAGCTGCACCAGTTCACGCAGCAGCTCCTCTTCGTGGCGCTCCACGCCCGCCTTCAGGACCACGAAACCCACGGGTAACTGGCCTTTCAAGGAATCTGCGGCGCCTATGACGGCACACTCGGCGACGTCCGGATGGCTTGCGAGCACTTCTTCCATGGCACCGGTAGACAGGCGGTGTCCCGCAACGTTAATGACGTCGTCAATGCGGCTCATGATCCAAAGATAATCGTCGTCGTCCTTATACCCCGCGTCGCCGGTCAGGTAATAACCCGGATAGCGGCTCAGATAGGAATCTTGATAACGGGCGTCGTTGTTCCACAAGGTGGGAAGAGTACCGGGCGGTAGCGGCAATTTGATACTGATGGATCCCATTTCGTTCGCCGGCACGGACCCACCGTCTTCATTCAGCACCTGCACGTCGTAACCCGGTACTGCGCGTGTGGGTGAACCCGCTTTCACGGGGAGCGGCTGAATCCCCATGCAATTTGCCGCGATGGCCCATCCCGTCTCGGTCTGCCACCAATGATCCACGACGGGAACCTTCAGCATTTCCTCGGCCCAGTGGAGCGTGTCCGGATCACAGCGTTCGCCGGCGAGAAACAGTATTCGGAATTTGGAAAGATCGTGCCGCGTGATGTGCTCGCCGCTGGGGTCCTCTTTTTTAATCGCGCGGAACGCGGTCGGGGCGGTGAACATGACCTCCACGCCGTGTTCCGATATTACGCGCCAAAATGCACCCGGGTCCGGAGTACCCACGGGCTTTCCCTCATAGATCACCGTGGTACAGCCTTTGAACAGCGGTGCGTAGACGATGTAGGAGTGGCCCACCACCCAGCCGACGTCGGAAGCCGCCCAGTAGACCTGTCCTGAATCCGTGTCGTAGATATTTTTCATGGTCCACTTGAGCGCCACCGCGTGCCCGCCGTTGTCGCGCACTACGCCTTTTGGTTGACCGGTGGTGCCGGAGGTATAAAGGATATACAGCGGATCGGTGGCGGCCACCGGCACGCATTCGACGGGTTCGGTGTTCGCCACGGCGGTGGCCCAATCGCTGTCGCGACCGTCGATCATGCTCGCTGCGGCCTGCGGTCGGCTTAGTATGATGCAGTGGGAAGGTTTGTGCCGCGCTAATTCGATAGCTTCGTCCAAAAGCGGTTTGTAAGCGACGACTCGACCCGGTTCGATACCGCAAGAGGCACTCACGATTACCTTTGGTTTGGCATCGTCGATGCGCGTTGCCAGTTCATTGGCGGCGAAACCGCCAAAGACGACGGAGTGTACGGCTCCAATGCGCGCGCACGCCAGCATCGCGACAGCCGCTTCAGGTACCATGGGCATATACACGATGACGCGGTCGCCCTTTTCGACCCCATGGTTGCGCAACGCGCCGGCGAATCTCGCCACCAGATCGCGCAGTTCCCGGTAGGAGATCTTTCGTTTCGAGCCGGTAACCGGGCTGTCGTAAATCAACGCAAGCCGTTCCCCGTGCCCATTTTCGACATGCACGTCGATCGCGTTGTAACAGGTGTTCAATTGACCACCCGAAAACCATTTATAGAACGGCGGGTTGGAATCATCGAGCACGCGATCCCACTTCTTGTACCAGTGTATGTCTTCGGCCGCTTCTCCCCAGAAGCCCTCGGGATCTTCGAGAGAGAGGCGATAGGTGGCGTTAAAATCTCCCATCGTTAGTCCTCGCTGAGTTGCACTTTTTCTCCGGCGTGGTGGCGTCGGTTGTTTGTTTGACTTAATAAAACGCGATTATATAGCTATAAATCAACTATCGAATTAAATTATAAGATTATATAATTTTTATTTACCAAGATATTGAAAAAAACAATACTTAAGACTTACTAAATATTGCGCCCGCGACTCGAGACCGCTTTGGCGAGAAGATCGATCGCCTTCGTTCGCGAGGTACAATTCTTCCTCGGCTCCAGACGTGAAGTGCTAACAGACCCGGAGAACACACCGCCATGACCGACAGCTTTAACGCGCGCACTGCGCTCACCGTTGGCGCCACGAAATACGAAATCTACGCCCTCGATGCGCTCAGCCCCGAGTATCGACCCGAACGTCTCCCCTTTTCGATGAAAATACTGCTGGAAAATTTGCTCCGCTTTGAAGACGGCGTCAATGTGACCCGAGAGCACATCATATCGCTCGTGAGTTGGCAGCCGAAGGCGGACCCGGTGACGGAGATTGCATTCACGCCCGCGCGCGTCTTGATGCAAGATTTTACCGGGGTACCGGCAGTGGTCGATTTGGCGACTATGCGCGACGCGATGCGAGAGCTGGGCGGCGATCCGAATAAGATCAATCCTTTGTCGCCGGCAGACCTTGTCATCGATCATTCAGTAATGGTGGATCACTACGGAACCAAAAACGCGTTGGATTTGAATGCCGCCTTGGAATACCAGCGAAATCTGGAGCGCTATCAGTTCCTGCGCTGGGGGCAGAAGGCGTTTTCGAATTTCCGCGTTGTGCCGCCGGACACGGGAATCGTTCACCAAGTAAA
>JBFGKR010000354.1:0-2823 GCA_041576575.1 Arenicellales bacterium
AGCGGCTCGCCGCAGTCGTCGCAGAACAGCACCGGCAGAGGCACACCCCAGACCCGTTGGCGGCTCAGGCACCAGTCGGGGCGGTTTTCCACCATGCCCGCGATGCGGGCCTTCCCCCAATCCGGGTGCCAACGCACCTTTTCTATCTCCGCCAATACGCCCTCACGCAGTTTCTGTTTTTCCATACTGATGAACCACTGGCCGGTGGAGCGAAACACAATCGGGACTTTGTGCCGCCAGCAGTGGGGATAGCTGTGTTCTATCCGCTCCGCGTGAACCAGCGCATCGCGCTGCCTCAACACGTCGACGACATGCTCGTTGGCGTCGAAAACGAACTCTCCGGCAAACAAGGGGGTGTCCGGCAGAAACCGGCCCTCGGAGTCCACCGGATTGTCGATGCGCAAACCGTAGTGTTGCCCGATCACGAAGTCTTCCTGACCGTGACCAGGGGCGGTATGCACGGCTCCTGTTCCCGATTCCGTAGTGACGTGCGCGCCCAGAATGATTGGTACGTCCCGTTCGTAGAACGGGTGGCGCAAGATCACCTGCTCCAACTGACTTCCGCGACAACGCGCCACGATCTCATGTTCCCCGATGCGGAAGCGCGTGAGGCATGCGTGCAGAAGCGCTTCCGCGAGCAGCAGGCGCTCCGCTTGGCCGTTGTCACGCATGTAATGCACCAACACGTATTCAAAATCGGCGTGCAGCGCCACCGCCTGGTTTGCCGGAAGCGTCCACGGCGTAGTCGTCCAGATCACCACGCTGATCGGCGCTGCATCGGCCTCGCGGGAAAGCGCCCCCATTCGCTTGAGGACTTCGGATTCGTCCCGTACGCGGAAGCGTGCGTCGATTGCAGGAGAGGTGCGCTCGAGATACTCCACCTCGGCCTCCGCGAGGGCCGAACCGCACTGGGTGCACCAGTACACCGGCATCAAGCCGTGGTAAACGTGTCCTCCCGCGAGGATGCGTCCCAGCGCGCGCAGAGTGTTGGCCTCGACGGCCGGATCCATCGTTAAGTACGGCCGTTTCCAGTCGCCGACCACGCCAAGACGAATAAAGTCCCGTCGCTGCTTATCGATCTGGGTGTCCGCGTACTCGCGACATTTCGTACGAAACGTCTTGTCGTCGACCCTGTCGCCGGCCTTGCCGATTTTTTTTTCCACCTCCAATTCAATCGGTAGGCCGTGACAGTCCCAACCAGGCACATAGGGGGTATCGAACCCGTTCAGGGTTTGGGACTTGACGATGATGTCCTTGAGAATCTTGTTTACCGCGTGCCCGATATGTATGTCACCGTTGGCGTAGGGAGGACCGTCGTGCAACACGAATTTCGGCTTGCCGGTGCCCAGTTCCCGCAAACGCCGATAGATGTCGAGCTCTTCCCAACGATCGAGGATTTCGGTCTCCCGCTGCGCGAGATTGGCTTTCATCGGGAACCGGGTCGACGGCAAATTGATCGTGTGTTTATAGTCGGTCATGTGTGAACAGCATCGATGAAAACGATGACTCCGCCGTCAAGCGCCCGTGCGCGCGCTGGAATCGAAGGATCATGAGCATTTCGCCATTTGAGACTTGAAATAGTCCCGCGCTCGGAGAACGTCTCGTTCGATCTGGACCTTGAGGGCACCGAAGGTCTCGAACTTGCGTTCATCGCGGAGCTTAGTCAGGAACCGTACCGCTACCCAGCGGCCGTAAATATCGCGGTCAAATTCGAACAAGTGCACCTCCAGCAGGGTGCGCGTCCCGCCGATCGTGGGTCGGTTGCCGAGGTTCGCGACCCCGGCGATCGGTGCGGAGTCGATCCCGCGCACCTCTACCGTGTACACCCCCGTCAGCGCCGCTTTACGACGATTGAGATGAATATTCGCGGTGGGGAACCCCCAATCTCGACCGCGCTTTTCACCGTGTGCGACCTTTCCGAAGATCTCATAGGGACGCCCCAACAACCGTGCCGCGCGTTTCAGATCGCCCTCGCGCAAGGCGGTACGGATGTGTGTGCTGCTAACGCGCTCACCGTCGAGCTCCAAAGTCACGGTGCGCTCGACGTCGAACCCGAACTGTCTTCCTGCACGCTGTAACGCGGTGAAGTCGCCGACCCGTCCCCTGCCGAAACGAAAATCGTCGCCCACGACGAGGTGTTTGACCTCGAGCCCGTCCGCGAGGACCGTGCGCACAAACGTCGTTGCGCTCATCTCGGCCAAGGCATGGCCAAAGCGCAGGCAAAGGACTCGATCTACTCCGTACTCCGAGAGCAAGACAAATTTTTCGCGGCAAGTCGTGAGTCTGGGCGGGAGATCCAATACGCCAAAATATTCCAGGGGCTGCGGTTCGAAAGTAATGACGGTCGCGGGAAGCCCGAGTGATTGCCCGCGTTCGCGGAGCTGACGCAATACCGCTTGATGACCGAGATGCACCCCATCGAAGTTGCCAATGGTGGCGACACAACCGCGATGCTGCGGTTTCAGGTTCTGTAATCCGCGAATTAACTCCATGGCTCGGGACGCTGCGGGCGATCGCTGCTCGACCAATCAAGGCGCAGTGCTATTTCATCAAGGTTCGCATACAAGGCCGCGCATTGTAACCACAGGCGGCAACCCATCCAATTAACCGGGGCGCGATTCGAGCAGTCGTCACGCCCAATCTGGATCCAACTCTTCTATCACCTCGTGCAGCGGTTGGCGGCCGGTAAACCCGGCGGTGTGATCGTGATAATGGCCGATCTTCAACTCCGGGTATTTCCAACACAGATACCCGTCGCCGGTGTCAAAATCCACCAACCATAGACCTTGAACGACCAAACCAAGGCGTTCCATCTTCCTCACC
>JBFGKR010000355.1:0-2809 GCA_041576575.1 Arenicellales bacterium
CCACTGGCAAATATCTCAACCGCCTGCAACCCGGCCGCATCGAGCAAAGCTCTGGCCTTACACGCTAAGTCCGCCAAGTCGCCGGAATCCAGGCGGACGGCCTGGACATGAAAATCATCGCCGAGCTCCCGGCTGCGGTCGCACTTCCCTGGCCACTGCGAACAGCAGGCCCATTGCGATACACGATGCAAGCATGCTCGAACCGCCGTAGCTAAGAAACGGCAGGGTCAAGCCCTTGGTTGGCAGCACACCGGTGTTCACACCTACGTTGATTTGCGCTTGTATGACTAACAACAAACCGGCACCCTGCGCGAGTCGTGCACCATAAATCTTGCCAACACTTTCTGCGCGACGGGCAATCGCAAATGCCCTCCAGAGCAAGATCGCGAATAGGGCAATCACGAACAGTACGCCGATCAATCCCATTTCTTCGGCGATCACCGCTAATAAAAAATCGGTATTGGCGTGCGGAAGATAATAAAGTTTCTGAATGCTCGCACCCAAACCTACGCCATACCACTCACCGCGTCCGAAGGCGATTAGCGCCTGCGTTAATTGAAAACCTGAATCAAACGGATCCGACCAGGGGTTCATAAAACTCATCACTCGTTGCATGCGATACGGGGAAACCACCGTCAATACCACTACTGCGGTGACTGCCAAAAGTGCGCACAAGAGAAAATGCAAGAATCTAATTCCGCCCAGAAACAACATCACGCCGACGGTAAAAGTTATGACGACAAAGCCGCCGAAGTCCGGTTCCATCAAAAGCAGAATTGCGAGCACCGCTACGACAAACCCGATCATCAAGATCCCTTGGCCCGATCTTCCCAACTCTTCCCGTTTTCGAGTAAGGTAACCGGCGGTGTAAATCACCATTGCCACCTTAACGAATTCAGAAGGCTGAAGACGCACCGGCCCGAGGTCGATCCACCGCACGCTGCCGTTGACTTCAACGCCTACACCCGGAATCAGCAGTACCCCGAGAACAAGTATGCTGAGCAGCAGCAGTGGTTTACTCAAACGGTTCCACCACTTGATCCGCGTAACCGACACTGCAGTCATCACCACGAGTCCGAATAGAATATGAGTGGCGTGACGCAATAAATGCTGGAAGCTTGTGTCGAGCATTTGTTTGCCGCCTGCGATAGTCGCGGAATAGACCATTACCAAACCCAGACTCAGGAGGGCGACGAGAACACCCCCAAGCCAGGGATCGATACCGATTTCTGGTACGGCTTCCGTTGATCGTACGGCTTGTGACGTAACCGACGTCATGCAATCAGTTCCCGCAGCAATTGATGAAAGACGTTTCCCCGCTGTTCGAAGTTGTCGAACATGTCGAAACTGGCACAAGCGGGTGATAACAGCACGACGTCGCCTGCGCGCGCGAGCTCGCGCGCGGCCAGCACCGCTTCACGCAAGGTGTTTACCCTGCGACACGGCACCGTGTCTCGGACCGCATCGGCGATGATTTCGGCATCTTTTCCGTATAACACGACCGCACGCGCACGGCGTCGAATCGGACTTCTAAGTTCCGAGAAATCCGCTCGCTTGCCGTCACCCCCCGCAATGAGTACGACCGGTGAATCCAAACCGTTGAGCGCCGCGACTGTCGCCCCCACGTTCGTCGCCTTGGAATCGTTTACCCAGCGTATACCGTCTTTATGCAGCAGTATCTCGCTGCGGTGCGGCAGACCCTTGAATCGGCGAACCGCGGCAACCATTGATGCCTTGGTTACGCCGCCGACGCTTGCCAGCGCCATTGCGGCTAACACGTTCATGCAATTGTGGTGGCCGATCAGCGGCACCTGATCACGGGCGATCAACAGTTCGTCACCCCAAGTCAAATATAACGTCCCGTATCGCTCGAGCAGCCCGAATTCGTTTCTGTCTCTTGGAGAGGAACCCCCAAATGTCAAAAGCGTGGTTCCTCCAGGGACCAGATCCAAAGTTGCCGGATCGTCTCGATTCGCGATCGCCACCCCGGCATGCGTGAAGATTTTGCCCTTGGCGCGAGCGTACGCCTCCAGGTCCGGGTAGCGGTCCATATGATCCGGGCTCACGTTCAGTACAGCGGCCGCCTCGGGTTTCAGGCTGAACGTGGTCTCAAGCTGGAAGCTCGACAACTCCAGCACATAGAGTTCCGGCACGCGAACCCCCGGCCCCAGCAGGTCGAGCACCGGGACACCGATATTTCCCCCGACGGAGACGTCTACGTGGGCCGCTCGAAGCATGTCGCCGACGAGGGCGGTGACGGTGCTTTTTCCGTTCGATCCCGTGATGGCGATAACGGGCGCGGCTGCGTGTCGCGCGAACAACTCCACGTCACCAACCACCTCAACGCCCTGCGAAATCGCACCCTGGATAGCGTTTTCTTTGACGGAAACGCCTGGACTAACGACCACCAAGTCGGCGCCCGCGAGGCGTTTGGAATCGAAGCCCCAGTACAGCGGGACACCAGGGTGCCGTTCCTCAAGAACTGCACGCAACGGCGGCACTTCGCGAGAATCAACGACAGAAACCGCATATCCGTTTTCCAGCAGAAAACGCACGCAACTCAGACCCGTATTTCCAAGTCCTACCACCACCGCCGACGACTGTAACCGAACCATTTCAACTGCCCCACGAATATTCTGCATCGCGATGCTCATCGACGTGCACTTGTTTTCGTTATGACTTGCATCTCATGCACTACCTGATCTTCAGCGTCGCTAATCCGACCAAAACCAGTATCAGACTTATGATCCAAAAACGAACACTGACTCGAGGTTCCGGCCAACCTTTCAGTTCGAAGTGGTGATGCAGG
>JBFGKR010000356.1:0-2796 GCA_041576575.1 Arenicellales bacterium
GTGGATTTTCCCACATTGGGACGACCCATGATCGCGAAATGCGGCATCTGACCGAAGATTTCATCCGGCCCGCTGCCTTGTATGTCCGGTAATACAGCATCGATCAATCGTCGTATCCCGGAACCTGTGCGGGCGGATATAGGATGTGGTCTTCCAATACCTAAATCGAAGAACTCGGCAACCACCAGATCCGCATCCAAGCCTTCGGTTTTGTTCACTGCCAGGTAGACCGGCCGTTCTCTTTGCCGCAGGTATTCGGCGATTTCCCGGTCCGCCGCGTTGGGGCCCTCGCGTCCATCGACCATGAATACAATCGCGTCCGACTCGTTCACAGCCAGTTCTATCTGATCCTGAAGCAATCGGTGTAAAGGATCATCGTTCGAGAACATTCCACCCGTGTCGACGACCCAATAGGCCTTTTCGCCGTATCTGCCCGTCCCCAACAAACGATCGCGGGTGACCCCAGGCTGGTCATCCACCAGTGCCTCGCGACTCCGCGTTAATCGATTGAATAGCGTTGATTTACCGACGTTCGGTCGTCCGACGATGACGATAATTGGTTTCATATGACACAGCCGGACTCGGACGCGAGCCCCACGGGAGGGCGTTCAACTGCCCAGTTTCAAGGAATGAAGTGAGCCGTCCTGGGTCAAGACCAGAAGTTGGGAATCGCCGACGACCTTTGTTTGCAACACCGCGCCACCCCGCAACTTATTGCGCCCGACCAGAGCGCCGTCCACCTTGGCCAAAACATGCACGTAACCGTCATTATCGCCGACGACTAAATGATCTCTCAAGCCTGCAGGGGCGCTCAGCTGTCGCTGCTTGAGACTATCCTGTTTCCACAAGGTCTCGCCGGTGAGACGATCCAAGGCATATATATCGCCGGTTGCGTCGGACAAATACACATAATTATCGTCTACCGACAAATCCGCAAACGTGGACAGGTCCCGGGCCCATAATATGCGGCGGCTTCCGAGGGCCAGCGCGGTGACGCGGCCTTGATACGCCGCCACATAAATCACGCTGCCGACCATCACCGGCCTTGCGTCTATATCCACGAGCCGTTCAACCTCATTGCGACCTCTCGGCTGCGCGACGTTTACATCCCAGAGTATGCGTCCGCTTTCGATTTCGGCGGCAACGATCTTGCCGCTCGCAAAGCCGACTACGACGACTTGCTGGTGCAGCAATGGTGTTCCAGCGCCGCGAAGCGAAAGGCTGGGAACCGAACGGCGAAACGACCATCGTGGCTGACCGCTGGCTGACGACAACCCGAATACGCGGCCGTCTCCAGTACGCGCGACCACCATGCCATACGCTGCAACCGGCGGCGCCAATACCTCGCTGGAAACCATGCGCGTCCACACTTCGTTACCATCTCGCGCGTCTAGCGCGTGCACCATTCCTTTGGATGTGCCCACCAATACCAACCCATCACCGCTGCCGACTCCACCGGAAATCTCAGTTTTCAAGTTTTTCATCCACTTGCGCTTGCCGTCGATGAGTCCGTGTGCGTAGACGCGTCCCTTGCGATCGGCGCTAAATACGGTATCCGCGTCCAGCGCCGGTGTAAGCAGTACGCCGCTGTCTCCACGGGCGGATCCGGCGTCGAAGGTCCAAGCTTGGCTCAGTCGCACCGACGCCTGGATTTCCGGTAAGACGGGTGTGGGCGGCCGCTCCTGTTTCTCGCCGCGCTTGAAAACACCGCCGCAGGAGAGCAGCGCAAAAATCGCCATGAGCAAGAGGATGCGTTTCATCGATCCGTGTCCGCCATTGCGCTGTCCAATTTAAGCCGCAATATCTCCCTGTACGTTGATCCTTCGGGAAGAGTTTCCAGGGCACTCTGGTATGCTTCGTGGGCTTGTGCGCGCTCCCCCAATGACATGTAGACGTCGCCCTCCAATTCCTTGTATTCGGATTGAAAGCCTCCAAAATCCGTCACGTTTAGCAATTCTTTGACCTGATCGATTCGATTCTCCGACAGCAGGATGCGCGCTAAGCGCAAACGCGCCGTATGAACAGTCGCCGGGTCTTTGGAGTTGTCCATCGCCCATCGCAATTGGCCTCTCGCACTGTCAATGTCTTTCTTATCGAAATTGATTTTAGCCAGCAACAGCGCCGCCATGCCCGCGTAAGGCGTGTTTTGAAACTTGTTCAAGATCTCGGCGCCCGTTTTCGTCGAAGCTTCCACGTTTTGCTGACGGTAAGTGGCCAGCATCGATTCGTAAAGCGCCGACGCCGTTTCCGCCTGCGACGACTTGAAATCACGCCACAGATTAACGCCGACTATGATTCCAATGCCTGCAATTGCCCCGACGATTACCGAACTTCCATTTTCTTTCCACCAAGCCTTGAGGCGTTCCGCTTGTTCGTCGTCGCTTAAATGAAGATCAACCATGATATAGTTACCGTATAGCTGTTTGCTTCTTACTGCCGTTAGACTTTTTGAGGACTGTGAGAACAGCAGCGACTATATCCGTCTGTCGGACTGTTACCTGGGCATTGTCGGCCCGCAGCGGTTTTACAACACAATTTCCGGACACCAACTCATCGTCTCCGAGGATTACCGCTACCCCGGCACCGCTCCCGTGGGCCAAGGTGACGCCGGAGGAGGCAGCCCGCCTCGGCCAGAGCTTGACGCCGCTGGGCGGCGAGAAGGCGGGAAACGCGGACGGTACGATCCCGCCTTGGGAGGGCGGCATCACCAAGGCGCCGCCGGGCTACAAGCCAGGAGACCATCACGCCGACCCCTACGCCGGCGACCCGGTCCTGTTCACCATCACGCAGTCGAAC
>JBFGKR010000357.1:0-2788 GCA_041576575.1 Arenicellales bacterium
CGTGGACCTCGTAGGCGGGGATACCACCCGCGGACCCCTCACCGTCGCCGTCCAGCTCGGGGGTTGGGTTCCACACGGTACGGCACTGCGGCGAAAAGGTGCGAGAAAGGACGACTACGTCTATGTGTCGGGCACGCTGGGAGATGCGGCCTTGGCGATGCGCAATCGAGATGGCGCACTTGATTTGTCAACGGCCGAAGCGGCCGCGGCGGCGCGTCGCCTCGACTATCCGGAGCCGCGCGTGGAATTGGGAGCGCGACTTCGTCCGTTTGCCAGCGCCGCCATTGACATATCGGACGGATTGGTCGCGGATCTCGGTCACTTGCTCAGAAACAGTAAAGTCGGAGCGAAGATTCTTCTCGAACAGCTGCCGCTCGCTGATGCGTATAAAAGTCGTGTGGGCGAAATAGGTTGGGAGCCGGCGCTGAGCACGGGCGACGATTATGAATTGTGTTTCACTGCGGCGCCGGAGCATGAGTTCGAGATCAAAGCGCTCGCGGATGAGCTCGAAGTCAACGTCGCACGCATAGGCGCGGTGATTGACGGCGACGAAATAATTTTCCTAGATCCAAAGGGGCAGCGATACGAGCCAAGGGCGCATGGATACAATCACTTTGCCGAGGAGTGAATCGCGTCCGTTCCGGACATGGCGGCCGGAAGACGGCAGGTGGGCGTGATCCGAAAGAGAGAATCGATGCATGTGCGCCGCGATACGGCAAGTCGGCTTGGCCCTGACCCCGATGACCAATCCCCCGAATACATCTCAATCCGGCGATGGCCTTGATGCACGATGCGCACTGAAGTCGACTCAAAGGCTATGATGAAACACCCGTTACGGTTCATCGCCATCGGCTTTGGGAGCGGGTTGGTGCCTACGATGCCTGGGACTGCAGGGACCGTCGTGGCCATCCCACTGGTGCTGACGGCGTTGGAGCTTCCGGTATTCGCTTACCTGCTGTTGACGTTGCTGTTCTTTATTCTGGGGATATGGGCTTGTGATGAGGCCATACGATATCTCAAGGTCCACGATCACCCCGCGATTGTATGCGACGAAATGGTCGGTTTCATGATCGCCATGGCGGGAGCTCCCCGCAATTGGAAAGTTATTGCAATCGGATTTTTGGCATTCCGTTTTTTCGACATCGTCAAACCGTGGCCCATTCGATGGTTGGATCGACACGCGAAGGGCGGTTTTGGAGTCATGATTGACGACGTCCTGGCGGGAATTTACGCGGCGGCCGTGCTGCAATTGGGGCTCGTCTTGATTCGACAATAGCCGCGGATCAGGGAAGCGCTTGATAACTGTGGTAGAGCGACATCACCTTTTTGACGTAGCCTTTGGTTTCCGGATACGGAGGGACGCCGTTGTAACGGATCACTGCATTTTCGCCGGCGTTATATCCAGCCAAAGCGAGCAGCGTATTTCCGTCGAACTCACTCAAGAGATCTCGCAAGTAGCGTACTCCGCCCGCGATGTTCTGGCGCGGGTCAAAGAGGCTGCGAACGCCGTAGCGCTCCGCAGTTTGCGGCATTAACTGCATCAAACCCGAAGCGCCCTTGCGTGATATGGCATAGGGGTTAAACGCAGATTCGACGTGCATCACTGCCTTGACCAAGGCCGCGTCGACACCGAACTGTGAGGCCGTATTCGAGATCAAATTGTCAAACCGCGAACGCACGGGTCGTAGCCGACCGGGTCCGGCGGTCGTGGGGGTGGCCCATCCACTACGATCGACTCCATAGGATTTGATCAGCCGATAACCCTCTTCGTGGTGGAGATGATCGGTAATCAAACGCGAACCGTCTTTCCCTTGGTAAACGTATATCGTCGACGCTCGGGCGCCGCCGACGCAAAGCATCGACACAAGGAGAACGCCGAACACCGGGTTTAGACTTCGTGACACTGCCGCTTTTTTATGTGATAGCTGCGTTTCGAGATAGCGCCGAAACCATTGATATTGCAATTCATATTGCTTGATCCTGGGATATAAGTTTAATTCAAAAATCCGGAGATGCCAGAGGCGACCAATCCGTTGCACTGGGTATAGGCGTATCATTGACGACTCTCGTTTACAAGCCGCGTGCCCGCTCGGCGGGCGTGGTGCGTTCGCTCTGCAACGCGGTGGGTTGGGAGTAGTACGCAACCGCTGCTATCATTCCACGTATACGCAACGGGCTGAAGGATTTAGTACGATGCCGTCATTCGACGTCGTGTCTAAGGTGGACTGGCAGGAAGTTCGAAACGCGGTCGATCAGGCAAACCGGGAAATCAGCAATCGCTACGACTTCAAGGGTAGCGACAGCAAAGTAGAACAGGAGCATGCGCGATTAACGTTGTACGCCGACGACGAATACAAAGTTGGCCAGGCACGGGATATTCTCTATGCCAAAATGGCGAAACGCGGTGTCGATCTGAAATGCTTGGTCGAAACTGAGATTCAGCCGACGTCGGGTGGCAGGGCAAGGCAGGAGATTGCCATTCGCCACGGCATCGACGCGGACTGCGCCAGGAAGATCGTAAAGATTCTCAAGCAAAGCAAGCTCAAGGTGCAAACCTCGATACAGAGCGATCAAGTTCGAGTGTCGGGAAAGAAGCGCGACGAATTGCAGAGCGCAATTGCGATTCTGCGGGATGCGGAGTTGGGACTCCCGCTGCAATATATAAACTTTCGAGATTAGCGGTATTCCCGAAAAGCGGGGAACCGCTCCGCTCGCTGCGGCAGGCCGTTTGCGGGGCCGGGGCATCGTCCACCGGAGCCCTTGGTTGTCGCAAGGAGGTAGCGTCCAA
>JBFGKR010000358.1:0-2786 GCA_041576575.1 Arenicellales bacterium
ACTGCAGTCGCGTCCGGACCTGCTGGCGACTATGGCGGCACTGCGTACGGCACAAGCGCAAGTGCGTTCGGCGCAGGCACAACTGCGCCCGCGGATAGACCTGACGGCGGAGACGACGCTGTTTGAAGATGATCCCTTCGTGGACGAACTGTCTTGGAGGGTAATGGGCGTCGTGAGCAAAGATCTTTACACCGGAGGGCGCACGCGGAGTGCGGTCGATATCGCGCAATCCCGGGTTCAGACCCTGCAGTTTCAAATGGAGTCCTTGCGCCAAGTCGTACTCGGTGAAGTTCGCGTTGCCATCGACAACATCAATGATTCCCTAGCGAGGCTCGAAATCGCGAAGGGAAACACCGCCAGCGCGCGGCGAAACGTAAAGCTGATCGGTGAACGCTACGGCCAGGGCCGCACCATCCTCATAGATCTTCTCGGGGCGGAACAGAGGCTCGTCGAGGCGCGAAACGAGGAACTTGTCGCGCACCAGTCGCTATTGACCAATCTCGCGGCGCTCAGTCTCGCCGATGGCAGTTTGGATCCCGACGCCGGTTTCGATCCTGGGTCAACCCAATGAAATCGGGAGGGGCGGGCTTTTTTTTCGTGTCCTGCGCCCTGCTGCTTGCCTGCCACCCCGCGCCGGAGCCCACTCCCGAGTTAGAGCGTCCCACTCTCGAGCGCGGTACCGCGAAGGTCAAAACGCCCGCCGCGGGCGCAATCATCACCATCCCCAAGGCCGCACTGGCGAAGCGCGCCGGAGTACCGGGTGTTTTCGTATACCGCGACGGTCGTGCGCGCTTTCAAATGGTTAAATCGGGTCGAACCGTCGGTGACCGCATCGAGATCTTGAGTGGGTTGCACGGTGGGGAGGCTGTGGTGTTAGGCGACCTCGAATCGGTTTACGACGGTTCGCCGTTGCGCCCCGGCAAGTAAACGGTTCGACGCTATGACTGACGGTCAAGCACTTCGAGAACGCGACCGGCTGAACGCCGCCGGGCGCGTCGCGCGTTACTTCATAGACAGCAAGCTCACGGTGCTGTTGGTGTTGTTTGCGTTTCTATCTGGAATTCTGGCGTTCTTGGTCACGCCGCGAGAAGAGAATCCGCAAATCGTCGTGCCCGCGGCGAACATTCTGGTAGAAAAGCCGGGTGCTTCTCCAAAAGAGGTGGAACAACTCATCGTAAAACCCCTGGAAGCGATATTGCAGGGAATGTCCGGGATAAAGCATACCCATGGTATCGCCATGGATTCTCTAGGAGTGGTCAGTGTTCAGTTCGAGGTCGGTGAAGACAAGGAAGATTCGTTGGTGAAACTCTACGACCGCATCATGAGCAACATCGATCGAATTCCTCCCGGTACGAATCAACCGTTGGTCAAACCCGTGGATGTGGACGATGTGCCGATAGTCGTCATTTCGGTCTCCTCGGGGGTCCTCGACGATATGCAGTTGCGGCGCGTTGCAAACGATTTGTTGGAGCAGCTGCGTCGGGTGGAGGGCACCTCGGCCTCTTTCGTGCACGGGGGACGGCGGCGCCAAATCAACGTAAACCTCGACCTTGAGCGGATGCGCAAGTTCAACGTCACTTTGGCCGATGTGCGGCGGGTGTTGGAAGCCACGAACGTGGACATACCGTCGGGCGAACTCGTCAGCGACAACCTCCTCGCCAAGGTGCGGTCCGGGGCGTTCTTGCGCACCGCCAAAGAAGTGGGCGAACTCGTGGTCGCCGTGGATCGTCATGAGCCCGTGTATCTGCGCGAAATTGCCGACATTGCCGACGGCCCGGGGGAGATCGAGCGCGTGCACCGCATTGGATTCGGGCCCGCGTACACGGGTACCCGACCCCTGGACTACGAAATACCGGCGGTATCCATCGCCGTGGCCAAACGTCCAGGATCGAATGCGGTCGCAGTGGCGGATCGCGTGGTTCAGGAACTGGAACACATTCGCGCCGCGACCGTACCCGACGACGTTACGGTGAATGTGACGCGAAACGACGGCGAGCGCGCCCGCGATGCCGTGGACACGCTGATGGAGCACCTCGCCATCGCCGTGGGTACGATAATCTTGTTGTTGGTCGTATTTCTCGGTTGGCGGGCGGCGGGCATCGTCACCATCACCATTCCATTGATTTTGTTCATCACGCTGGCCGTCGGGTTCGTCTCCGGTCAGAGTATAAATCGGATCACCCTTTTCGCCTTGATTCTGTCGCTGGGTCTGCTCGTCGACGATTCCATCGTCGTTATCGAGAACATCTATCGCCACTACACCCAACGGGGACTGGAACGACTGCAGGAAGCGGTGATCGCTGTCAATGAAATCGGCAAGCCCACCAACCTGGCGACTTTTACGGTGATACTCGCGTTCTTACCCATGCTGTGGGTCACCGGAATGATGGGTCCGTACATGGGTCCTATCCCTTTCAATGTTCCCGTGGCCATGATCACGTCGCTAGCCATCGCGTACACCGTAGCGCCTTGGGCGGCGTATCGCTGGCTCAAAATAAAAGGCGGTGGTCACGGCCACGAGCACAAATCCGGATGGCTGGAACGCGGTTACGCCGCGGTGATGGGAGTGCTGCTGCATTACAAACTAGCGCGCGCAATATTTTTTCTCGCGATACTTGGGTTGATGGGCGCTGTGTTGGCAATGCCGGCATTCGACATGGTGCGCTTCAAAATGCTGCCCAAAAACAACACCAACACGTTCAATGTCACTGTCGACATGCCGGAGGGCACGGCGCTGGAGGAAACCGATCGCGTAGCGCGTCTGGTCGCCGACGTGCTGCGCCAGC
>JBFGKR010000359.1:0-2774 GCA_041576575.1 Arenicellales bacterium
CCACGGTCCTCGCACGGCGACGCAGGACGACACGATGCGCGGTTCGTATCTGGGACCAAGTTACTCGGAGGACGAAATCCGTTTGCAGCTGGGTAAGTTCGAGGCGAATTTTCAGGTCGTGGACGATCCGGCGTTGCTGCAACACGTCGCGAAGCTGCTCGCGGAAGAAAAGGTGATCGGCTGGTTTCAAGGCCCCATGGAGTTCGGGCCGCGGGCGCTCGGCGGGCGGTCCATCATCGGCGATCCCCGTAGCCCGAAGATGCAGTCGGTGATGAATCTAAAGATTAAATACCGCGAGTCGTTTCGGCCGTTTGCGCCGGCGGTATTGGCGGAACACGTGTCCGACTACTTCGAGCTCGATCGGCCCAGCCCCTACATGCTTCTGGTCGCGCCGGTGCAGCACAACCTGCGCAGGGAGTTGTCCGACGCGGAACAAAGGCTGTTTGGCATTGAAAAGCTCAAGGTGCCGAGGTCTACGCTGCCCGCAATTACACACGTAGATTATTCGGCCCGAATTCAGACCGTGCATCGGGAGACAAACCCGCGCTTTCATGCGCTCCTCAAGGCATTCAACGATATCACCGGATGCCCCGTTCTCGTGAATACCTCGTTCAATGTACGAGGCGAACCCATAGTGTGTACACCGGAAGACGCTTATCGATGCTTTATGCGTACCGAAATGGATTATCTGGTCATCGAAAACTTCCTGCTCGAAAAGGGCGCACAACCTCCCTGGCAGAAGGACGACTCCTGGAAGCAGGAATTCGAGTTGGATTAATCCGAATGCGGCGCCGAGGCGACAACGAGCAGCTATCTGTGCGGTGCTCAATGAACGAATCGACCGACGTCCGTCATGAATACCGTTATCGAGTTTTACACTATCCGCGGTCCCGCCTCGGCCTCGCGCGCGCGCAGCTGCTCTTTACTCCGAGCCTAGCTGCGGCTAAGCGCTTTGCTTCAGCGCTGCGTCCAGGTAGCCGATCCCGGCACCACGGTCCAGGATCCTCGACCGAATCCACGGCATGATGCAAACGATTCCCGAACTCGACCGCGCGGGGCTGCGAAACTTCGGCCTTTTGTTTGGGGCCATTATTTCGATATTGTTCGGCGTCGTTCTACCCTGGTTGTTTGGGTATCGGTTTCCCTGGTGGCCCTGGATCATTGGTTCCGTATTCGCGGCGTGGGCCCTAGCCGCACCGAACACCCTAAAGCCGGTTTACCGATTGTGGATGAGGTTCGGCCTCGTCATTAATGCGGTCGTGAACCGCGTTGTACTCGCCGCTGTGTTTTATCTTGTCGTGTTGCCGACGGGATTAATTCTGCGTCTTCGCGGGCGCGACCCGATGCAGCGAAAATTCGATAAACAAACCATGTCCTATCGCACAAAAAGTCGGCGCGCCCCGAGCGATCAAATGCAGAAGCCGTTCTAGAAAACACAAACCCATGTAAAATCGATGCTTCCAATCTCAGACTCGTAAATACGATGAGCCAGTTTGTCGTACGCAAAGATATTCCCCTCGAACAGGGCACCGGCTATTTGCGGCCAAAGTCCCCACCTACTCTCGTGCACTTCGACAGCCCGGCGATCGCGGTGATGACGGATTTCAAACTGGTCCACCCGGTGACCACAAAAGCCGACGTGCCCATAGATAGGGCGTTGGAGAGAATGAAATCGGCAGGGGTTCGGCTGCTGCTGGTAGTGGACGACAACGACCGAATAATCGGCCTTATCACGGCGAACGACATTCAGGGAGAAAAACCGATACGGCTTACCCGGGATACGGGCGTGCCGTACTCGGATCTGCAAGTGCACGCAGTGATGACCAAACACGACGAAATCACGGTTCTCGATCTGCGAAGCGTGCGGGATTCCCAGGTCGGACACATCGTCCAAACGCTGAAGTCGCTGGAGCGTCACCACATTCTCGTAATCGAAGTAGAAAAACAATCGGGCCGGCAGCGAGTTCGCGGGTTGTTTTCACTGAGTCAAATCGCCAAACAACTGGGGAGAGATCTCGTTGAAGATGAATTGGCGGCGCATTCGCTCGCTGAAATGGTCCAGGTGAAATCCTAGTACGCATACGGCATCGGCACGACCCTCAGCCGGGGTGTCAAACCGCGGCCGTCGGGAAATGGGGCCCGGATCAAATCGACTCTCCGTATGGGCGGATGTGGCCTTGGATGACGCTGCGCGGGGGCGCCGGCGTTCGAGGCCTAAACGGGAGCGGGCGGGCTCCTTCCCGGTACTCCGCCGCTACGCTAAACGGCCAATGAATAGCTCGACTCGAAAAAAACCAGTACGGGGCCGTGATCGCCGCCTCGATCCGAGCTGCGGCCGAGGAACGCTCACCATCCCGGGCACGATGACGCGCACACATGCGGGCGTTTCGGAATTCCCCGAGCACGCGACATGACCCACGTACCCGAGTTCGTGGCCTACCTCACACCGACCTGAACAGCCACCGCCCACCGCGCAATACGGCGTACCGCGATAGCGAACGCGCGCAGTACTAATAGTGGCGGCATACCGAATTCTCAACGAGCAACTACACGTAGTCTTCGGCGCGCGGTATTTTTTACGCAAGACTTGGTCCCTGTTTGAGTGGCGGCGGACCGCGCTTGACCTTACCGGGCGCGCTGTTTTTTTACATTTCACGTCAACGACAACGGATTTTCGGCAGCGGGAGCGTCGAGACAACCGCAATTGCAACACGATACAATAACGCGGTCACGACTTTGGAATACATGCTATACGTGGTCGAAACTTCCAATAG
>JBFGKR010000360.1:0-2759 GCA_041576575.1 Arenicellales bacterium
ACCACCTGATGGCTTGGGTGGAAATGCTGGAGCGGGATCTACAGCGCTTCTTGGACGGACGCAGGCGCATGAACGTCATGCCATTGGGTTCCGCCGCACTCGCAGGAACGACTATCGCCATCGATCGCGCGTTTACCGCCCGGGAACTGGGCTTCGATGCTCCGAGCGCGAATTCTCTGGATGCTGTTTCCGACCGCGATTTTGTCATTGAATTCGTATCCGACGCAGCGATCCTGATGGTTCACTTCTCGAGAATGGCTGAAGATTTGATATTGTGGTCTACGCAGAGATTTGGTTTCGTAGATATCGGGGACGCCTTCTGCACCGGCTCCAGTATCATGCCGCAAAAGAAAAATCCTGATGTTGCCGAGTTGACGCGGGGAAAGAGCGGAAGAGTAATTGGACATCTCGTGGCCATTCTAACCGTGATGAAGAGTCAGCCGCTGGCGTACAATCGGGACAACCAGGAAGACAAAGAGCTGACCTTTGACACGGTCGATACCGTTCTTGGTTGTCTGGAAATTATGCGGGCTATGTTCTCGAATATCGTCTTTCATCGCGATCGGCTTCGTGAGGCGGCGCGTGAGGGACATTCGACGGCAACCGATCTTGCGGAATATCTGGTGATGAAAGGAGTCCCTTTTCGTGAGGCGCACGAGTCCGTAGGTAGGGCAGTCCGTTATGCAAGTGAGCAAGGCAAGGACCTGTCCGAGCTGAGCCTGCAGGAGTTGCAAAGTTTCCACGCCGCCGTCGAAAAGGACGTTTCCGGCAGGTTGACGATCGAGGGATCGGTCGAGCTTCGCACCCACGTGGGTGGTACCGCGCCGAGCCGAGTGCGCGAGGCGGTGGCAAGTGCCCGCGATCGGTTGGCGCGAAATCGCGAGTTGGCGGCGGGTCTACGCTGAGGTCGGGGGTGTGGCGGGGTGCTGGCGATCTTTCTGCAGGTACTGCGGTTCTTGCAAGCGCCGCAGTGCCGCCGGGGGGATGATCGTCGCGGACTCGTCCCCGCGGTTTTCCGCAAACTCGAAAGCCGCTATGCTTTACCGCATCTTCCGACCAGAAATTCATAAAATTCTTATAAGGAGTACTTCCGTGACGCGCCCAATGAGACATCTGGTGGTTCTGGCAGCTTTGCTCACCGGCCTTTCCGTGGTGACGGCATGCGGCCAGAAGGGTCCGTTATTTCTGCCGGACAAAACCGAAAATGCTAGCGATAAGGACGAGAACACGGCGTCGCAAGGGCACGAAGAAACCAAAAAAGGTCGCAGCGGCAGCGGATACTAGCCCGGCCGCTCCTCAACGCAGCTTAGCGGATACACTTATCTCCGGAGAGATTCGTTGACGGGCTTCCAACGCCGCGACGGCGAGCTCTATGCGGACGGCGCGCCGTTGGCCAAAATCGCCGAAGAGGTCGGTACGCCCTGCTACGTGTATGTGCGTGGTGTCATCGAGAGCAACTGGCGGGAAATGTCCGCCGCGTTCGGCGACTATCCCCATCTAATCTGCTATTCCGTCAAGGCCAATTCGAATCTAGCCGTTCTGAGCGTCCTCGCGCGTCTGGGTTCCGGATTTGACATCGTCTCGGAGGGGGAATTGGAGCGCGTGTTGCGCGCCGGCGGAGATCCAGCCAAAGTGGTGTTTTCGGGTGTGGGGAAGAGTACACGCGAAATAATACGCGCACTCGAGGTGGGGATACGTTGTTTCGACGTCGAGTCGGCCGGCGAGCTGAAGCGCATTAACGCCTTGGCGTCGCGCATGGGTCTCGTAGCGCCCGTGTCGGTGCGTGTGAATCCCGATATCGATACCGACACCCATCCCTATATCGCCACCGGTCTGAGGGACACAAAATTCGGGATTCCGCTGGAGGACGCCGTCGACGTGTATCGCACGGCGTCCGAGATGCACAACGTGTCCGTATTCGGGGTCGCCGCACATATCGGTTCGCAGATCACCGACGTGTCCCCGTTTACCGATGCCCTGGACCGATTGTTGCGCCTTGTCGAGGACCTCGAGGAGCAGCATATACCCATCGAGCACGTAGATATCGGCGGTGGACTTGGTATTCGATACCGAGACGAACAGGTCCCCGGAGTCGCCGCATATGTCGCTGCTTTGATCAAGGGCATGCGCGCGCGGGGCTTCGATCTCCCCCTGCTCATCGAGCCCGGGCGTGCCATCGTCGGCGACGCGGGTGTGATAGTGACAGCGGTTGAATACGTGAAATCCAATGGGAGGAAAAATTTCGCCGTTGTAGACACAGGCATGAACGATTTTTTGCGCCCCGCGTTGTACAACGCATGGCACGACATCGTGCAGGTCAACGTCGACCACAACGTGCAGACTCAGCGCTACGACATAGTCGGGCCTGTATGCGAAACGGGCGACGTCTTGGGAAAGGACCGTGATCTGAGTGTTGTGGAGGGCGATCTGCTGGCCATCCGAAACACGGGCGCATACGGCTGGGTGCTCAGTTCAAATTATAATTCCCGGCCCCGGCCACCCGAGGTTATGGTAGACGGCGATCAATTTTATCTGGTACGTCATCGAGAGACTATCGACGAGTTGTGCGCCGCCGAATCCGTGCTACCGGAATGACCGCTTTTGAGAAAAACTCAGGCTGAGGCCGAGGCAACGCTATGGGCGATCTATTCGAATTTGAAAGGCCGGCCTCGCTGTATGCGGTCATGGGAAACCCGGTCGCACACAGCAAGTCACCCCAGATTCACCGCATGTTCGCAAGTCAATTCGGGTTGCGCATC
>JBFGKR010000361.1:0-2756 GCA_041576575.1 Arenicellales bacterium
CCCCGTGCTCATTTGTAGCCGCGGCGGGCTTTGTCCGCTATTCACAGCAGTACGGACGGTAACGGGGGCAACCGCCCGAGCCGTCTTCGTGGAGCTACAGCCCTGTTTGTTGAAGCGGCGCATAAGAGGCTTCGCCGCCGCTAAGCGGCCTTTGTTGTTGCGGATAAATCCTTTGTTTACCCCTGATTGTGGAATCCGAATCCTTCTCAACACTGCACACACGGCCTCGATCACGTCGCTTGCAATCTGAGGAATAAGAGCCATAGTTAGATTGTAAAGTGTCATAAATAAGACGGTAGGGGTGTGGTGTCATGGTGGTGAAGTATGATCTTTGTTGTGAGCTCGGTCACGAGTTCGAAGGTTGGTTTCCGACGGAAGAAGATTTTGCACAGCAGCAAGATTACGGGGTCGTGACCTGTCCGATCTGTGAGTGCGCCGGCGTCAACCGGATTTCCGCGTGGGCGACGCGTTTGGATATGGATTGCGGGGATGGCGCGTTTTCACAGGAATATCAGCGCACCAAGACGTTGTTGAAAGAAATCAACGAGTACGTCGATTTCAATTTATGCGAGGATAACGAGCCGGATCAGTCTGCGCTCGCAAATCATGAATTGCGGAAATCGAAGGACTGTAGTGCGGAAGGACTTGCGACAATCGCAGTCCCATTCGATTCGTTAATCGACAAAGACAAACTAAACTGAATTTACGCAGCCTTTGCCAGGGGCAGGGAGACGGTGAACACTGCCCCTGGTCTGTCTTCACGGTTCATCGCCGTGACTTTCCCTCGATGAAATTCGGCGATTAGTCGAACGATATACAAGCCCAGTCCAAGGCGTGACTGCTTGGCGTTCTTCTTTCCGATGGAAACCATGGGATCAAACAAGCGATCCCCCATTGCCTCCGGAAGCCGCGCGCCTTCATTCAGAAAACTCAAGTGCGCATAGCCGTCGAATTTGTCTAAGCGCACCATGATCGATGTTCCGATATTTCCAAAATCCAAGGCGTTATCCGCTAGTTTGTCGAGCATCTGTGCAATATGGTCCGGTGTTCCGGAGATATGTAGCGGCGCCGATTTGATATCGAGCTCAAATTCACGATCGGGATGACTAAGCCTGTATCCCTCTACGTAGCTGGAAACCAGATGGACCAGATCGAAATTTTCTCTGGATTCGGCCTGCATCGCCTCTTCGAGATTGGCCGCTTCGGTGAGATTCACCAGGATCGAACCTAACCGCAATATTCCGTTCTTGGCCCGCTGCATGTACTTACTGTGCATCGTCTGCGGTATTTCGTCTTGAAGATTATCGAGCGAAGAGTTGACCACGTTCAAAGGATTGCTGAGCTCGTGGGCCAGCGTGTCGGGCATGCCTTCGAGATAACGTGTGTATTGGCCGAGACGTCCGAGCATGCCGCTGACGCTGCGCGACAGATCTCCGATCTCGTCGCCAGACTTGGCGTCCGCGGTGATGCTGTCCATACGCACTCTCCCGTCCGGCCCTATAGCTTGTTCCGCGGCGTTGCGCAGCCGCCGAATGCGCATCGTGATACGCGAAGCGAACACCAGCAATGCACCGGTCACAATGACCAAAACCAGGAGAGTGACGCTGATGACGTTTTCCAGCACCTGCTTCTGTGGAAACAACACCTCATTGCTGCTCTGCTCCACCACCACTACCCCAAGAATGTCATCTCCGGACCATACCGGATGCGCCGCCATCAAGATTTGTGTGGATCCGTCCAGCGATGGTCGCCGCTCGGTTTGCGGCGTCCCCGACAACGCCTTCTTGAAGATTTCGTCGTTGCGGTAGGAAACGTCCGTGGAAACGTCCTGGACCTGGCCGGTCGGCGTTTCCAAAATCAGGTCGTATATGCGGCGCAAGGCCATGTCGTACCACACCCGGACCTTCTCGCTCAGCGAATTGGGTTCCGTCTTCCTTTCGGGTTCGCGCGAAAGCTTGCCGACGACCGCGCGCACGCGCTGTTTATCGTCGAGCACCCAAATCCGCGCTACCGGCCGATCCAACCCCCGAAGGATTTTGGCGATTTCCGGTGAGTGAATTAACAACCGATTCAAGGGCTGCTCGCTCATGTCCTGCGAGGCGTGCAATACCCGATGCACCTGGCGTTCCTGCTCGTCGTCGACGTCGGCGACGCTAAAGCCCAAGCGCGTCTGCGAGCTGACCATGAAACGGGGAATCCGCAACTCCACAACGTAGCCGTCGCTGGAGGGCAAGAACTCAGCGGCAATGTCGTAGTTCGGTTCTCCGGTCAGGGTCAACTGCCAGTCCGCGTCCACCAGATAGACACTCATGCGACCAGGCTGTCGCATCGTAAGCAAGTAACGTTTGATGGGTCCGCCTGGATCCTGCATCGCTATGCGAATGTGGTCGCTCGCGTCCATGCGACGGTACTGAAGGTTTCGCAGGACAAGCTTGTCGTCGTTAACGTGAAAAATGGAATACAGGTACGGACCGCGATACGCAATCAGATGACGAAACGACAGGGAACCGGGGTCGTATTCCGGGCCGCACAAAAAATCCTCCAAGCCGTCATAAGTCACCGCCTGTTCCAACTGCTCCCCCCAGTCCTCCAAACGCCCGTCCAAGCGTACGTAGTTGGGAAGCGGGTAGGCGAAGAGATCGTCGGGTTCGCCGATCAGCTTGGATGCGCCGGTGTCCGGATCGAAAAACTCCGGTCGATCGTGCAGCACCGTCGAGACGGCGCGGGCGGTGAGATTCAGGGCGTTTTCCTGGCCC
>JBFGKR010000362.1:0-2744 GCA_041576575.1 Arenicellales bacterium
CGATCTGTATTTCATCGGCAACATTCCTCCTTCTTTAACAAAACATTAGAATGTTGCTTCGACCAGTTGAATCCGCAGCACTGAAGCGCCGTTCAAGGATATCGACGCAGTGACTGCTTTGCAGAACTGTCAGTTGAAGTCGCGCTCGTCAATCTAAACTGAAAGATCACATTCAGACTTTTACAGAATATGCCACCAAGAGTGTCGGCTACCCTCTCGAAGCATCTCACATCCATTATCACGGAGATGCTTCAAAAGCTTGCTGTGTTTCATACAGCAAGCGGTTCTTCCGAAAAAAATGCCGGCCGGCCGCGTCAATCGCTTCTTTGCGGTTGAGTTCAAGGGCTTCCTTCAACACTTCTTTCAAACTTTCCATAAGCTTCTCCTTCGACCGTTCCTGACAATTCACGCCAGGGATCTCCTCTACCCAACCAATCCACCAGTCGCCGTCCTCTTTGATTACCGCTGTGTATTCAGTATTCATAGGAAAAATTTACACCCTTTCTCGCCACTATTCACTGAAACATAACGACTGCGCGCAAGGTCCTGCCGGAAGTCATGCGATATCCGGAGCCCGCGACATATTGATTTGGTCAAGCTTTGGAACCAGGTCCTCCGCACGCAGATGTGTGTAGCGTTTCAACATCTGCATGCTCTTGTGGCCACTGATCGCCGCGACCTCCTGGTCGCTTAACCCCGCCTCAACCAAACGGCTCACTGCCTCGTGACGAAGGTCATGAAACCTTAATCCCTTTATCCTGGCGCTGCGCAGTGCATTGAACCACGCCGGTTTAAAATGATATGGTCTGCGTTGCCCGTCTCGACCCGGCTCTCCAAAAAATATGAGTGCCGTATCGATGGGACGCAGTGGATTGGACATCGCCTGGCGCAAGATATCGGCGGCATCCTGCGTTAGCGGCACCGTCCGCGCGCTGCCATTTTTTGATTCCGTCAACTTGATAACACGTCGTTTTAGATCTATCTGATCACGAGTGAGCGACTCTAGCTCTCCCTGTCTCATCCCTGTTTGGATAGCCAATCGCACAATCCAACCGAGCATTGGGTTCGACTGCGCATCGCACGCTTGCACAAGACGCACCTCCTCGGAGTGTGTCAGGCGACGGTTTCGTCCAGCTGCTGGGGCCGGCTTCCGAACCATCGACACAGGGTTTCCGACAAGTCCCAGGCGCCACTCTCGGATAGCAGTTGTGTAGAGATGTGACAGAAGCGCGAGCTCGAGTCGGACACTACTTGCTGATTTACCTTCCCGCGTCCGCTGATCTCGGTACTGGCCGATTCGCTCCGGTGTAAGCGCCGTCAAACTATACTTGCCGAGATACTTCTTCAGTACTTTCGCCCGGCGTTTCTCTGTACTTGCGGTGGACGGTTTCTTGGTCGGCGTTACTTCGGTCACATAGCGATCCAGTGCGGCGTTCAGTGTGTGTCGATGCGAGCTTGCACGATCGATAAAAACACCACGTACCATTTCATCTTCAACGCGGCGCGACCAATCGATGGCATCACGCTTCACACGAAACGTCTTCGTCTTGGTTGGCCAGCCGGACTTGCGTACAACGGTTTTCCAACTGCCCGCGGGTGTTTTGGTGATAGTAGCCAAAAGGTGCAGAGCGATTTGAAACTGTACCTTTATTGTACCTTTTGAGATCTGCGTTAGCTATGAGTGTGCGTAACTTATTGTTTTTACGGTGGCCAGGGACAGAATCGAACTGCCGACACGGGGATTTTCAGTCCCCTGCTCTACCGACTGAGCTACCTGGCCAAAGAGGATTCGCGGGGCGGGCGTGGCGACGCCTATTAGACTTGTAGTCAGCTATGCGGTCAAGGCCGGGATTCCGCCGCGGCGATGATAGGGTTGCCGTCTACGCTCCTGAGTTCACGCGCGTCTCGAAACGAGGAATATTGACGCACGTCAACTCCTGAGCACGACTTGTTGCGTTATTTTTCACCGTTTGCCAAAAGGAGCTCGACGAGGCATGACGAAAGCGGGTCGCCGGGTGGAACTGGTCTGTCCGGCCGGCAGTCTTCCGGCTTTGCGGGCGGCGGTCGACAACGGTGCCGACGCCGTCTATCTCGGTTTTCGCGACGGAACCAACGCGCGCAATTTTCCCGGCCTCAATTTCGACGGCGGCGAAGCCAGCACTGCGATTGCTTACGCCCGCGACCGCGGAGTACGGGTACTGATCGCCATCAACACTTACCCCACTCCGGCGCAGTGGAGCAATTGGTGTGCGGCCGTGGACGAGGCGGCGCGCTTGGGTGCGGACGCCGTGATCATGGCGGACCCCGGCTTGATGCGCTACGCCGCCCGGACGCACCCGCAGCTGCGGCTGCATCTTTCCGTGCAGGGCTCGGCCACCAACCACGAGGCGATATCGTTTTACGTCCGCCACTTCGACATCAAGCGCGTGGTGCTGCCGCGCGTGTTGTCGTTGTCTCAGGTGCGCAATCTCGTTCGCAAGGTGGACGCGGAGGTCGAGGTGTTTGGTTTCGGCAGCCTGTGCGTGATGGTGGAAGGGCGCTGCATATTGTCTTCCTACGTCACCGGCGAATCGCCGAACATGAGCGGCGTGTGCTCTCCGGCCAAAGCCGTGCGTTGGGAGGAGTCCGCCTCGGGGCGCATGTCGCGCTTGAATGGAGTGCTGATCGATGTCTACGCCCCCGAGGAAGCGGCCGGTTATCCGACTCTGTGCAAGGGGCGTTTCGACGTCGACGGCAACGTCTAC
>JBFGKR010000363.1:0-2740 GCA_041576575.1 Arenicellales bacterium
CCGCGGCATACAGACAACCGGCCTCCGCCGAACGCCCGATGCAGGCGATGCGGATTTGGGGATCCTGATGCGTTCGGTGCAGGATCTTGTCGGTCTCCCACACGGATTGTCCCCAGATCGCCGACGCGTCCAACAATTGAGCGTCGTCGTTCTGGATGAAGAGGTACACCGGACGCGGGGACCTGCCCTCGAAGATCACCATGTCCCAACCCGCGTTTTTGAGTTCCGCACCGATATAGCCCCCGGAATTGGAACACGCGATGGCGCCGGTCAAGGGACTCTTACACACCACCGAGTAGCGCCCGCCGGTCGACGCCATAGTGCCGGTCAACGGGCCCGTCGTCATGATCAGCTTGTTCTCCGGTCCCAGTGGATCGCACTGGGGATCGATTTCCTCCATCAGATATTTCGAAGCCAAACCGCGCTGTCCCAAGTACTGCTGCGCCCACTCCATATTCAGCGGCTCGTCGGAAATCGAACCGTTGGTCAAATTCACGCGTAACACTTTGTTTGCCCATGCCATGTCTGTGCCTCCTTTACTGCTACTGTGACCGATTGAAGGATTGAACGGCTTTTTCCATCGGCGCGACAAAACTCGCCGTCGCCGGCACGCCCTGCTGCGCCCAGGCGCGCATCCGGTCCATGCCGGTGTCGTCGATTCCCACATACGTGATCGCGCCCGTGGGGCAGGCCTTGGCGCACCACGGATCGCCGCCGCACAGGTCGCACTTGATCACTTTACCGGTGTCGTGACTGTAGTTGACGGTTCCGAACGGACAGGCGATGGTGCAAACCTTGCAACCGACGCAGACGCTGTCGAGGACCTCCTTCGCGCCGGTCGTCGCATTGACGACGATCGCCTCGACGGGACACGCGTGCATGCACCACGCCTGGTCGCACTGGGTGCAGGTATACGGCGCGAAACGCCCTTGATCGTGAAATCCGAACACCTTGATGCGGGATTTGGCGGGATTGAAGACTCCTTCGTTCTCGTAGGAACAGGCCATCTCGCATTGTAGACAGCCCGTGCACTTCTCCGGCTCTAGCTTTAACGCTTGCAGCATGCTTTCCTCCTTTCCTGTGGTTTTCAGTGTAGAGAGCCGAATCGTCGCCGTATCGTTGGTTGTTCGCGTACCGGTGCTTAGGGGCGAACTAAAACTGCTCCCTCTATGTGCTTTATTTAACTACAAAATCGCTCTCCGTACCTTTCTCCGCAGACTCTGCACTCCGGATCCCTTTTCAGACGAATCGTGTTCCATTCCATGGTGCGGGCATCCAGCAGCAGAAGCCGGCCACGCAGAGACTCTCCGATACCCAACAGCAGCTTGATCACCTCAGTGGCCTGGACACATCCTATGATACCAGCCACCGAGCCAAGCACCCCGGTTTCCGAGCAATTCTGCCAACTTGATTGGCGCCTCGCACCCGGAGGCGCGACGTCCTCCGGATAGAGACAGTTATAACACGGACCCGCGCCATCCTCGAAAACGTACACCGAGACCTGGCCCTCCATGCGCACTACGGCGCCGGACACCAGGGGGGTGCGCGCCGCGTGACAGGCCCTGTTGATCAAGAAGCGCGCGCGGAAATTATCGGTGCCATCCACGACTACGTCCACCTCGCGCGCCCGCCGGATCAGCTCGGCCTCGCTGAGCTTTTTTCCCAGCGTAACTACCTCCACGTCGGGGTTCAACGCGTTCAATGTGCGCTTTGCGGAGGCCACCTTTTTCATTCCGAGGCTGCTCGTTGTGTGGACGATCTGCCGTTGTAAGTTGGACATCTCCACCTGGTCCGGATCGACTATAACCAGTTGTCCGACGCCGCTGGATGCGAGATACATGGACGCCGGCGACCCTAAACCGCCCAGACCGAGCAGTAACACGCGTGATTTCAACAGCCTCTGCTGGCCTTCGACGTCGATTTCCGGCAAGAAGATTTGGCGGCTGTAACGAAGCAGCTGCTCGTCATTAATCAGTTGCTTCATCGTGCCTGTAGACATGTTCGCCGCCACCGGCTCCCGCTCGGTCATTCCGTCGCTTTCTGCTGAGCGGTCTCGAACTTTGCCAGCTGCTCGGGCGTGGCTTCTTCCGCATATCGACTTTTGTACTCCGCGTACGGCATACCGTAGACGATCTCGCGCGCCTGCTCGTAGTCGACATCGAACCCCCGTTCAGACGCTTCGGACCGGTACCACTTAGAGAGGCAGTTACGGCAAAAATACGCCAGGTTCATGAGCTCAATGTTCTGCACTTCCGGATACTTTCGCAGGTGCTGGATCAACTTGCGATAAACCGCGGCTTCAATTTCAACCCTCGTCGCATCATCGATTTCCGGTAAATTAGACATCGCTCGATCCTCATTTGTCTCAATCGAAAACGGCCCACAATGGCTCCGGTCGCTGGTTCTGCGCAGTCCCAGATGATGAGGACTCAGGACTTGTGGGTCAATCCCTGTTCCACCGCCATCACCGCGGCTTCGACCCTTGAATGTACGTCCAGTTTTCTCAATATGGACTTGACGTGCAGCTTCACGGTGCCGTCGGAGATGCCCAGATTTCGCGCAATGACTTTGTTGCTCTGCCCTTCGGACAGGTGGCACAATATTTCCCGCTCCCGCGGTGTCAGATTGTCGAACGGAGAAGCCCGCTCGCCCTTGCTCTGCATGTCGCCCTGACGGACTATTTTTGCCAGCACCGCGGTCAACCCCGGCGCCACCACGGTCTTGCCCGCAACCACGTCGC
>JBFGKR010000364.1:0-2729 GCA_041576575.1 Arenicellales bacterium
GGCGATGATGCGCTCCGCCAGATAACCACGTCCCTTCGCCACCACGCGAGGCGCCGACTGGCCGTGTTCGTATTGGAGGGCCACCGCCTTTCGGGGTGCGGGTGCTTGCTTTGTCGTCATGCGCGTAGATCCAGCAGCGGCGTTTCGATGGTCGCGGCGTCGTCTTTTGCAATTCCGTGAAAACAGGCGACGGTCTCCGGAATCAGTCCGGCGCTCTGCAGGCGTTGATGCAGTTCGTCTAGGTGTCGGTTCACCAGCGTCGCGGTGGCGTCGCGCTCCGTCTGCAAGATCGCCGAGATCCGGCCGTCCGACAGGGAGATTCTCGATTGAATCTTCCCCAGAGCTTCCAATTCCACCGAGAACGTGACAGAGAACGCCTCCTCGTTCGCGCCTTCGGCGCGCCGTCGCCGCTTGCCGATGCGGAATTCGAGGAGTTGCACGTCTTGGCCGCACCGTACGGGCAGGTCCACGATCCAGGCCGACCGCGTCCCTTTTTGCTGCGACAACGTGGTCAGTTGATGCAGCTGAATGCGCGCGAGGGCGGCCTCCACCTGTTGCAGCAGCTTGGACAAGGCTTGTTGTTGCATCGGTTCTCGTGCGGAACCCGTGCCCGGGCTCGTCGCCGGCGCGGGGGTGTGCGCCGTCTGTCGCGGGGATTTGGTGCTTCCCGACTCCGGCGATCCGGGATTGCCCGCGCGTTGCGTTAGATATTCCGCGAGCGCCGCGCGTAAACGCAGCAATCCGGCCTTGAAATCGCGCGCCAGAACTCCGTCTCGATATTCGTTGAGCATTTTCAGTATGCGTCGCTCCAAGAAATGTCCACTGTTGAGCACGGCTTGTTTCACCCCTTCCCCGGACAGCGACTCGTTGACCGCGGTAAGTCCCTGCGTGATGTGGCGAATCATCTGCACGATCGTCTTCGGCAACTGCATTACTTCGGCGCGCTTGGAGATTCGATTGAGACCCGCGAGCAGTTCCAAGACCGATCCTTGTCTCGGGAGTTGCATTCGAACGGCTTGAGCCAGAACGGAGGCGTGCAGCTGTTGATCCAAAACCCTGAGCCGCAGCTCCGGGCTTATTTTGTCTACAACTAGCGTTAGAGTTTGACCGGCGATCAACGGTAGCGTTGTGCGCGCGTTGACGGTGTGTTGGTTGATCTGTAAGGCCACGGTTCCCCGCTGGGACACGCTGAGGACGGTGCCCGTCATCCTTTGTCCGATGACGAGCCCGGCGAGCTGCGCACGATTAGCCGCGACGGTAAGCAGTTGTTGGGTGACGAGGGAACTCGAGATTGATTCCATGTTCGTAGAAGCCGACAAACGGCGATGAGTGGCGGATGGATTTGTTGCGCGCGTCTACCCCCCTTGGCGTTCACGTGCTCTCACGAATACAAAATCAACCGCGCTCCGATGGCACGAGACGGTCACGCAACCAGATCCGAACCGGATACCGTAGCTTCGACCCAATACCAACTGCACAAGATTTGGAGAAGCCACACACAACATCTGGAAAAATGCGATGTGCGCAGGCGCGCACCGTGGAGGGCGGGTGCTGTAGGGCCGATCCTCTGGAGATATTGTCGCATCCAAAACGGTGTCTCATGATAAAAAATGAAGCGCACGAAGAGGCGCTCGATCTCTCGCTCGGCCGTTGGTTTACCGTACCAGTCCAGATACGCGCGCTCGAACAGGTCGAATTCGCTGCATTCGTAATGTCGCGCAAGGGTCGCGCAGAGTTCCGCATAGGGTCGATCAGGCGCAGACCGATCTCCGACGATCTCCCACGTTTTCTGCGTCATGCCGTCACCAGGTCGTTCTTAACTCGTCAAGATTCCCCGAGGTCTTGTTTCGTCCTTCTCTGTATAGAATAGTCGGTCTCGGCCGCCAAAACTGTAGCGGCCGGGCCAACTCGCGGCTGTGAACGAATTTCCTTGGTTCGGGCGGACAGCGCCCCGCCCGTCCCCCCTTGTAAGTAACCATACCTACTAAAGAAAGCAGGGCTCCGACCGTTATTGGTTCCGAACCGTTGCGTGCCACATAATTATGGAATCAGCCGTACCACAGAGGCAGATAGAACACGGAATTCGCCATCTGCGCGAACTTCCTCCGGTGCGCGAAAGCCAACAGCACCTCCTACGGATCGTAAATACGGATCCGGATGCGCGAGACTTGGCGCGCGCGATAGAGAAATGTCCGGAGGTTGCGGCGCGCATTTTAGGACTTGCTCGATCGGCCTATTTCGCGCAGCGCATCGAATGCCGCTCCATCCACGATGCCATAGTGCGAATTTTGGGATTCAGACTGGTCCGTAGCTTGGTCGTTGGATTGATACTGAGCGGCACTTTCTCGCCCAATCGTTGTCCCGGCTTCGATACGCGTCGGTACTGGCGGGACGCCGTCGCGACTGCCGCGATCGCCCATGCGCTCGCAAGGCTTGTGCCTGTCAAGTACAGACCGGACTCCGACAACTGTTACATCAGCGGCCTTCTGCACAATATCGGCATGCTGGTCCTTGCGCATCTATGGCCGAAGGAGTTGTCCGAGGTGTTTACCGTTGCCGCCTCTATTCCGGAAAGACCCCTGGCCGAGATTGAAAGCGAGATCTTGGGAACCGACCACACCGTGGCCGGAGCGCGCCTGGCCTATCATTGGAACCTGTCACCGGACGTGCGTATCGTCATTGAAAGACACCGCGTAACAACTTATCGCGGGCCGTTCTGGGAGAGCGCA
>JBFGKR010000365.1:0-2715 GCA_041576575.1 Arenicellales bacterium
CCTTACGTCTCGGTCGGCGGCCGCATTTAGAGCCTGTCCTTGAGCGGAGAAGATTTTTGCGTTCTCGTGCAGCAGATCTTTGCGCTCCATGCCGGACCCACGGGGCTTGGCGCCTACCAGCAGCGCATACTTCGCATCGCCGAAGGCGGTCTCGCCATCGTCGGTGGTAACCACGTCGTGCAACAGAGGAAATGCGCAATCGTCCAACTCCATGACCACACCTTTGAGCGCATCCATGGCGGCCGGAATCTCCAACAGCTGTAATATGACCGGCTGCTCCGGACCCAACATGTCCCCGCGCGCGATGCGAAACAACAGGGCATAACTGATTTGACCGGCTGCGCCGGTGACCGCGACGCGACAGGGTTGTTTCATTGGAAACCTCCTCTAGAGTTTGACGGGTGTAACGACGCTTCGAAGGCGGCCCTCCGGCGGGAAACGGCGCGGCAGTTTACCGGAATTGCCTTACAAATTCCAATGTTTTGAGCGCCGCAACCCGGGTGTTGCACAGCCGCGTTGACAACAAGCAATTACGGTTTGTATGCAGCAATTCGGACGCGGCTGTCGCGCGACCGTCTTGCTCGGCGGATTGTCTCAGGGCTGCCCGACATTTTTTTCCGGCGTCGGCGGCGAGCTGAGCGTTTCGATCAATCGTCCTATAAAGCGTTCACATAAGGCTAATTGCTCCAGACTTACGAATTCATCCGGTTTGTGCGCTTGCTCGATATTCCCGGGTCCGCATACGACCGTCGGGATCCCAATCGCGTCGTAGCCGCCCCCTTCCGTACCAAAGGCCACCTTGCTCAGTCCAGTTTCACCAGCGAGCCGCAGCGCCAAACGTACGATCTCGTGGTCGGGGTCCGTGTCCAGCCCCACAAACCGGGATCGTTCCTCGAATTCGAATCCCGTAGACGGCCCTCGATGCTGCATTTGAGGTTGCAAACGGTCGAATGCATAGCGCTGTATCTCTTGAAGATACGCGTACGGATCGTCCCCGGGCCGATGCCGGATTTCAAATTCGAACTCGCACTCGCTGGGCACGATGTTCAAGACACTGCCACCTCGAATGACGCCGGTTTGGATTGTGGTAAACGGTATGTCAAAGGCGTGGTCAAAAGGGCCTTCGACACCGGTTCGTTCCGCGAGATCGCTGATAAACACGACCATTCGTGCCGCCGCCTCCACCGCGTTGACGCCGCGCGGCGCGAGGGAAGAATGGCACGCGTGGCCACGAACTCTGCAGTGGACGCTGAGTTTGCCTTTATGGGCGCTCACAATCCGCATCCCCGTGGGCTCACCGACGACACACCCTCTGGGTCGTACCGGCTGCTCGGATAGAAAAGCCAACAGCGAGCGGACACCCACGCACCCGATTTCTTCGTCGTAGGAAAAACAGAAATGAATCGGACGATCCAATTGCGCACGCACCATATGCGGGACTTGCGCCAGAGCCGCGGCGATAAAGCCTTTCATGTCGCAAGCACCCCGCCCGTAGATGCGTCCATCCTTTTCCACGCCTTCCCAGGGTTCGACGCTCCAGTCCTGGCCGAGCACCGGGACCACGTCGGTGTGTCCCGACAACACGTATCCGCTCCGATGCGGCGGCCCGATGGTCGCGTAGAGATTCGCCTTGCTACGCTCGCTGTTGTAGAACAACTTCGCCGTCACGCCATGCGTGGCGAGGAAATCCCGCACGTGTTCGACCAAAGCCAAATTCGAACGGTGGCTGGTGGTGTCGAAGCGGATCAGTGTTTTCAGGCAATCGCGCACTGCGCTCGAAACAGGCGGCGCGGCGGATATGTCCGTGGCGCGATCCATCAACCCTCTGACTCGCTGCCGCTGTCGGCACGCTTGAAGATGTTAATAATATTGTACTCCTTCGGATTTCACGCGCGACCCCGACTTGCGTTTTCATGCGGGGGATCGTCTAAAGGATTCGAAAACGAGTCGTGATGTCCCGCGTACCGTTAGCTTTCGTCTTTGGCGAGCCGAATCCCCCCGAACTGCCAGCGCAGTTCCGGTTGAAAGAAATTTCGGTAACTGGCGCGGATGTGAGAACGCGGGGTGACGCAGGCGCCGCCGCGCAAGACCATTTGGTTGCACATGAATTTGCCGTTGTATTCGCCCAAGGCACCTTTAGCCGGCCGGTAGCCGGGGTAAGACGTGTACGGGCTGCAGGTCCATTCCCACAGCGTTCCGTACATTTGCGCGGGGGCGTCTTCCGCGCCGGCGTCGCTGAGGTAAGGCGTGAGCACGTCCTGTTCAAGGAAGTGGCCCCGCACCGGAAGCCCCGCCGCGGCGTGTTCCCACTCCGCTTCAGTGGGCAGGCGGGCGCCGGCCCAAGTCGCGTAAGCATCGGCCTCGAAATAGCTCACGTGCACCACCGGATCATCATCCGCTACCGCACGCATGCCATGTAAGGTGAACATCTGCCATTCACCGTCGCGACACTCCCAGTACAACGGCGCACTCCAGTTCTCCGTTTGTACGCGATGCCAACCGTCCGACAGCCAAAGCTCCGCCCTTTTATATCCGTCGTCCTCCACGAATCGGCGGTATTCCCCATTGGTCACCGTACGGTTCGCGAGGGAAAAGGGGTTGAGAAACACGATGTGGCGCGGGCGCTCGTTGTCGAAGGCGAATCCTTGTTGCTCGGCGCCGATGTGTAACTGTCCGCCTTCGTAGGAGGTCCAATTCAAGGTCGTGGTTTGTTTC
>JBFGKR010000366.1:0-2692 GCA_041576575.1 Arenicellales bacterium
ACCACCGCGCGTGCGGCCATGGTGCCGTGCGTGACGATCTGCGACACCTTCTCTCGCCCGTAGCGTCCGGCCACGTATTCGATCACTCGATCCCGGCCCTCTATGCAGAAATCAATATCGAAATCCGGCAAAGATACGCGCTCGGGATTCAGGAATCGCTCAAACAGCAATCCGTGTGCTATGGGGTCCAGCTCAGTTATGCCCAACGCGTAAGCAACCAGAGATCCGGCCCCCGAACCACGCCCCGGACCCACTGGAATCCCATTGTCTTTTGCCCATTGGATGAAGTCGGCAACGATCAGGAAATAACCGGCAAATCCCATGTGCGCGATCACGTCCAGTTCCAAATCCAATCTAGCTCGGTAGTCTCCGGGCAGCGCGCGACTGGTCGTTTGGAAGCGGCGTTCCAAGCCGCTACGCGATTTTTCCAACAGATGTTTTTCGGGGCTCTGGCTCTCGGGGAGTGGGAATCTCGGCAGGTAGTAGTCGCCTATTTCTACGCTGTAATTGCAGCGCCGTGCTAGTTCGACGGAATTTTGCAACGCTTCGGGAATGTCAGAATAGATTGCGACCATCTCTGCCGTCGAGCGCAGATACTGTTGTGACGTAAAACGTCGCTGACGGCGTTGGTCACTTAACACCCTGCCATCGTGAATACAGGCACGAACTTCATGAACATCGAAATCCTGTTCATGGAGGAAGTGGACATCGTTCGTAGCCACAACAGGAAGTCCCGCGATTTGCGCCAAATTAACCGCTTCACGAATGTACTCCTCTTCGTGTCGTCTGCCGACCCGTTGCAATTCGATATAAAAACGGTCGCCGAACATGCGTTGATAGCCTTCGGCGAGTTGCGTTGCGCGAGATAGATTTCCGGACATCAAGGCCTGCCCCAGGTCCCCTTTCTGGCCACCGGACAAGGCTATCAATCCGCTGCTATGCTGGTTCAAGCAATCTTTGCTGACGCACGCGCGACCGGCATATTGCGATTCGGTGTATGCCAGGGTGATCAGGCCGCAGAGGTTCTTATAGCCCTCTTGGTTTTTCGTCAGCAGAACCAACTGATGCGGTGCATTGCGGTTTGTCGGATTTTCAATCCACATATCTGCTCCGATTATGGGTTTTATTCCCGCACGCACCATGGTCCGATAGAACTTGATGCTCCCGAACAGGTTTGCCCTGTCGGTAATTGCAACCGCCGGCATTTCAAGTTCCACGATCCTGGCGGCAAGGTCTTTTATCCTCACCACACTGTTGGCCAGTGAGTACTCGGTATGTATGTGCAGATGAACAAAAGAATCCGTCAAATCGAGCGTTCCTCCGTGTCTCGGATGGCAGACCGCACCGGAGCGAAAGTCCGACGGTGAATTTCACTCGGTCCGTATCGCAGCAGTGCCTGGAGATGTCGGGACGTCGGATAGCCCATGTTTGTCGCGAACCCGTATACCGGGTAGCGATCATGCAACCGGATCATGATTCGATCCCGATATACCTTGGCCAATATGGAGGCGGCGGATATTTGCGGGATATTAGCGTCCCCGCGTACTACGGTACGACTTGGACCGTCGACGTCCGGAGCATGACAACCGTCTATGAGCGTAACGTATGGGCGCTCTTCGAGCGCACGAACAGCGCGGGACATAGCGAGCAAGGTGGCCTGTAGAATATTCACGGTATCGATTTCGAGCGCGCTCGCTTCACCTATGGCCCAACAAAGCGCTTGGCACTTTATCTCTTTTTCGAGACGCTCGCGTTGCCGCCGCGTCAATTTCTTCGAATCGCCCAAGCCCCGCAAGCAGTATCGACGCGGAAGAATCACGGCCGCCGCGACGACCGGCCCCGCCAAAGGCCCCCTACCCGCCTCATCGACACCGGCTATACGCCATTCACTGGAGTCCGCCCCCATCGACCTACGTCAACTCGCTACAAGTTTCAGGATGACCCCCGCCGCTCTCTCGCTCGCGTCACACTTGAGCAAGTGATGTATTTGCGCCAGTCGCTGCGTGGTTTCATTGCGCATTGTTGGATTATCAAGAAATTCCGCGACCGCCCGCGTGAGGTTAACGACCGTCGCCCGACTCTGTAGCAGTTCTGGAACGACTGGCGTGCCAAGGAGGTTATTCGGCATGGAGAAATAACGGACATGCGCGAACATCTTCACCAACAAACCGGTGAGCCAGGACACTTTGTAGGTAACCACCATTGGTTTAGCCAGCAGCGCCGCTTCGAGGGCGGCGGTCCCCGAAGCCAAAAGCGCAACATCGCACGATGCCAATGCATCTCGCGATGACCCCAAGTGCAATTGAATCGGTAGTTTTTCCTTTCTTTTTTGCAGCAGGGAAGAGAAATAGTCCTTGGTTGTTTGGTTTGCAAACGGCGCAATGAATTCAACGTCGCGGTGTTGGTGAACGAGCGATTCCGCCACGCTTAGGAAGAGCCCTCCAAGACGCTTCAATTCACTTCTACGACTTCCCGGTAGCAGCGCAACCAATTGATCAGCCGTCACCTTGAATCTTGCGCGCATGGCATTTTTGTCGACTTCCGGAGATACTTCGTCGGCGATCGGGTGACCAACGTATGTTACGGGTACCGAATGCCTTCTGTAATACTCGGCTTCAAATGGAAACAACGTCAACATGTGGTCCACCGCACGCCGTATCTTGCGAATACGATACCCGCGCCAAGCCCACAC
>JBFGKR010000367.1:0-2686 GCA_041576575.1 Arenicellales bacterium
GAACGTCAACAAATCGGTTGTACCGCACGGAGCTTCGACGCACTTCAGATGTGTCGAGGGCGGTCACTAACAATATCCGGGACGGATTTACCTCGAATTCGAAACAGATGCCGGTCCCTCCAAATTCAGGCTGCAACGTAAACAACAATCGGCGAACGGGTCGCCAAACGATGCAGCCCTGCAAGGCGCTTGAATTTCATTCGCATTCCCCCGGAAGACCGGGCAGTTGCCTGTCAAACCGGTGTATCGGAGCCGCAGTTAATCCGAAAACGATGGGGCCCTGAGAATCGGTCATTTTGAGCCGTTACTCACAGGCACCCGAAGCCGACGATGTTTACGGCCGCCGGCGGAGGGGTTGCAAACGTCGCTCTTCTCTAGCTGCGCCTCCCGGAAAACTACGACAATCCTTGCTCGCTAAGGCGTCTTCCGTGTCCCCCCTAACATTGCGGCGCGGAGAGCACACGAACACCCAGCCGTGTATTGATGTGCGCCACCAAGCGCGGACGCGCAACGCCGGAAATCGGAAAGACGGAAAATGGACCCTCGAGGTTCAGGGACACGAGCAGGTGGGAGATGCGCGCGGGTTCTGAATGAAAGAGTTCGAGGCCGGAGAGCGACAAGCCCTGATCTTCAAGTTGCGCCGCAGGGTGCTCGTCGGCTTGCCACTCGATAAGAGCCGGCGCGGCACCGTCCAACGGCAGCGAACCGTCCGAGGGTATGGTAATCCGCCAACTGAACCTGCCCCGACTCATAGACTCGATATTTCCCAGGGACTCGGAGGACGCCGCGGCGGCGGCGCGAATGTCCCAGGTACGCGCGACCCAGGCGGTCAGCGCCGCTGGGGAGCGTGGATCCAGGGCGTCGAGTCCGAACCAGCGCGGACGGGACGGAGCCGGCGCGGTCGGGTCGGCGGCAATGATCTCCAAGTACGACGTATCCCCGAGGCGCACCAGGAGATTGTGGGTTCCCATACGAGTATGATTCCCGCCCGCCTGCGGCGAAACACCGAGCGCCTCCCGCACCATCGCGGAACCCGCTTCGAGGGACGGTGCGGCGACTACGATGTGATCGATGCAGCAGCGCGACACGTCAAGGCCGCCATGTCGAGCTAAAGGGACTCAGACATCGGCGCGTCCCTTGCGGCGTCGCGTCCAACGTTCCGCCGTATCCAAGCAAGGACTTCGTCCGCACTCCGGTCGGGTGGAAAGACCGGGTAAAACACTTTGCGTATTCGTCCATTGTCGAGGATGAGGGTTAAACGCTTGTACAACTCGTTTTCGGCTGCGATAAAGGTGGGCAAACGGAGTATTCGTTTCAAACGAAGTCTGCTGTCACTCAGCAGCTCGAAGGGAAGCTGTAAACGATCGCGCGCCTCCTTCTGGTATTCACTGGTTTGCGTGCTCAATCCAAAAACGGAAGTGTCCAGCGATTGCAGCTCCGCGTAATGATCTCGAAAGTTGCAGGACTGGGGCGTGCAACCGCGAGCACCGGGGATGCTATCCCAGCCCTCGGGCAACGGTACTCCTGGACGACCCGTCATCGGGTAGATGTACAACACCACACGACCGGCAACAGCAGCCAGATCGATCTTGGCACCGTTGGTTGCGGGAAGCGGGAGGCTCGGGAAATCTATCCCGCGCAAATGAGAGGCCGCACCATCGTCATCGGGGCGCGGCAGATCTTTCGGCAGTTCAAAAAAATTTGTATTCATGCGAACCCTGGTTCTTCTGACGTCCAACCGAGCTTCAAAACGATTTTACCCTAATCATTCGATCTAAGATTGGCTTGGACTTTGCACTTTGTCACTTCATCCAATAGATGCAACGAATCAATTTCCACCGTACGCGATGTCAGCGATTTCCCCTAGAACGCGACGCGGTTTGCGTCGACGGCCGGAAAAAACGAGCCGCCCAAGCGCAGGATCGGGCGGCCGAGTTCAAGTGTACCGATTTACGCAGGGTATTTTCTTGCCCCGCTAAAAGTTGGCGATCTTTCTTGCCCGGCCCGTGACCGTGAGGATATGCATCCCTGTGTTCGCGCGATCGAACGCGTATATGTATCCGCGATCATCCACGTCCAGATTGTTGGTTTGGATTGCGATCTTGTCTCCCCGCGGGTCCGTATTCTCTGTCACTGCGGGAATATAGAAAGCAATCTCCTTCGGATTGTACGGATCACGGATATCCACGCCACGCACCCCGGCATTGAAGTATGAAATCCAGACGATGCGGCCACGGTAGATAGTCTCTTTGATGTTCCATTGCGTCGAATGAGCGCCAAATCGCCCGCCGCGCTCGCAGAAGTTTCCGGATGCCTCGGGGACGAAATAAGTCGACACCGGAATCGGGTGTGCGGGATCGGTGATATCAACCATGTACACCATCTGGTGCATATCCTCGTCGCATTCGTTGCGGGTCGATTCATTGACGGCTACGAGAAAGTCCCGGGTCGCCGCGTTTCCTCCGTCAAAGCCGGCGAATTCCGGCAACTCCATTCCCAGGATGGGAACGGCCGTGTGCACGCCCTGGAAATCCGGCCAGTCCAGCCGCGAGATGATCGGCCTCAGCAGATCCTCGTCGCTTGGGTCGGTCGAGCAGGGGTCGGGGAAGACGCACTCCGTTCGCAATACTTCGTCATCCAGGATCTGCAGGATACCGTCCGTCCGCGTGCCGTGGGCCATGTACAC
>JBFGKR010000368.1:0-2680 GCA_041576575.1 Arenicellales bacterium
GCCCCCGACGAACGCGATCAATGGCGTGCAAGGGCTCTGGAGGGCGAGGCCCGAGCGCAGTACCAGTTGGCGAAGTCCTACTGTTGCGGATTGGGAGCACGCCGGAGCACTCGTAAAGCGTTGTACTGGTATTGCCGCGCGGCAGTTCAGGGCGACGTAACGGCGCAATACGAAATGGGTAACGTATTATCGGGATTCTTTAACGATAGCTCGCGAAGCAATACCTTCTACGCCCCTGACTACACCAGTGCGTACATGTGGTACACGGTGGCCTCGATCCATGGACATCAGCAGGCCTTGGACGTACGCGAACAACTCGCGACGAAGATGTCGGTCGACGAGGTCGCGCAAGGAAAACGCTGGGCGACGAAGTGGAAACAGATCCACTGCGACAACTTGCGATGACAATCGCTGGCGTCTTTCTCGACACGGATACGGTCGATCCGGGCGATCTGGATCTCACCGCGTTGCAGAAATTTCCGATTGCCTGGAGAACTTTCGCAACCACCCCCGAAGACCAGATTCAGGCGCGCGTCGGAGAAGCCGCTATCGTGATTTCGAACAAGGTTCCGTTGAATCGCCAGACACTGGAACAGGCGAGGAATCTGAAGTTGGTGGTGATTGCCGCCACCGGAACCAATAATATCGATTTGCACGCCGCGAAGCGGCTGGGAATAACGGTGTGCAACGTGCGCGACTACGGCACGCCCTCCGTGGTTCAACATGTCTACGCGTTGATTTTGGCTCTGACCACGCGCTTGCCGCAGTATCAACGGGCTGTCGCCGACGGTCGCTGGCAGCGGCATCCGCATTTTTGTATATTGGATTTTCCCATACGTGAATTGAACGGACTGATCCTGGGTATCGTGGGATACGGTGCGCTGGGGCAAGGTGTGGCCAAAGTTGCCCCCGCGTTTGGACTGTCTGTTATGATCGCGCAAAGGCCTGGCGGCGCGCCGCAAAGCGATCGCGTTCCCATCGAGCAACTGTTACGCGAGGTGGACATACTGAGCCTGCATTGCCCCCTCACCGAAGAAACCAGAGACCTAATCGGTGAGCGCGAACTAAGACTCATGAAAGACGATGCTATCTTAATCAATACCGCTAGAGGGGGGATCGTAAACGAACGCGCGCTGGCTGAAGCACTGCGCAACGGTGCGATCGCCGGCGCCGGCGTGGATGTGCTGTCGCAGGAACCCCCCGTCGACGACAATCCACTGTTGGAATCGGATATACCGAATTTGATCGTCACACCACATATTGCGTGGGCCACGCGAGCGTCACGGCAGCGAGTCATAGATATCGTCGTTGAAAATATCCGCGCGTATCTGAATGGACAACCGCAATACGTCGTTGTGTAGTAAGAAACACCGAATCCTGTCGGGTTAACACCTCGATATCCGACGGCCCGCCGATGTCCCTTTTTCATGAGCCGCCGCCTCTGTCGCTCTATGTGCATCTACCGTGGTGCACATCGAAGTGTCCTTACTGCGATTTCAATTCGCATGCACTTCGCGGTCAATTGCGGGAATCGGAATACATCGATGCATTGCTTGTCGATCTAGACCAGCATCTCTGCGAAGTCGAAGGTCGGCGACTGGACTCGGTTTATATCGGCGGCGGCACACCTAGCTTGTTCAGCACGGAAGGCATCGGCTTGCTGATCGCAGGCATTCGCTCGCGATTTCCGTGCAAGCCGGACGCCGAGGTTACACTGGAAGCGAACCCAGACAGCGCCGAGACACGGAAATTTCGCGGTTTTCGAGAAGCCGGGGTCAACCGATTGTCCCTAGGCATTCAGAGTTTTGTGCCACGATGTCTGCAGCGTCTTGGTCGGGCTCACGATAACGACGAGGCGCTTTCTGCGGTTGCCGCCGCAAACGCTTCCGGATTCAACAGCACCAATTTGGATATGATGTTTGGCCTGCCGGGACAGACCCTGGAAGAAGCGCTCAAAGACGTAGACGCAGCTGTCTCGGCGCGACCATCGCATTTGTCGTACTATCAAATGACGATCGAAGCGGACACGCGGTTTCACCGTCGTCCGCCGCGGCTTCCCGATGCGGAGGAGATTTGGCGCATGCAACGCGCGATTCAATCAAAACTGCGCGCGGCGGGCTATGTCCAGTACGAAGTTTCGGCTTACGCCAAGAACGCGCGTCGGTGCCGGCACAATCTCAATTATTGGCGTTTTGGCGATTATCTCGGCATCGGGGCGGGAGCCCACTCCAAGATCTCACACCCGAATCGCGTGCTACGGATCTGGAAGGTCCAAAATCCGAAGCACTATATCGACCGCGCGTCGACGAACACCCGAATCGCCGGATCGAAGGAGTTGACCGCGGAGGACCGCTGTTTCGAGTTTCTCATGAACGCCCTGAGGCTGAAACGCGGATTCACCACGCCTTTATTCGAGCGCCGCACCGGGCTACCCGCTTTTCGGCTCTTCCGCATTTGCGAACCGCTGCAACTGCTCGGCCTCCTTTCAATCGATGGAACTCGAATCCGGACCACCTCAAAAGGCTTTCACCACCTGGACGAACTGTTGTTACGGCTGTTGCCGGAGACGCCGCCCGAGTCAGCCGAAACCGGAACACCGGAAGCCGTGGGGCTGCGCCCGTGAAGGCGGACCTGTTTCACGTGGTCCTCTACCAGCCAGAGATACCCCCAAACACCGGAA
>JBFGKR010000369.1:0-2670 GCA_041576575.1 Arenicellales bacterium
GGACATATTCGCCGCGAGCTGCGGCAACCTGGAATCTGGCGAGCTCAACGTTGCAGCCGGTGAATCCACGATCTTGTACATTCTGCCGCGAACTATTAAACGCTTCGCCGACCGCCATCCGGGAATCCAGATCAAGCTCCATAACGTCACCGGGCGCGACGGGCTCTCGATGCTGCGCGCGGACGAAGTCGATTTCGCCGTCGGCTCCATGCTGGAAGTTCCCAATGACATCATTTATCACCCCGCGTTTACCTACGAACCGCTGCTGATCACCGCCGCGGATCACCCACTCGCCGGAAAATCCAGCGTCACCTTGCGCGATATCAGTCCCTACGGACTCATTCTCCCGCCACGCCATCTCAGCACGTGGCGCATAGTGGATTATGTGTTCCAACAGCACAATGTAAATTACCGAGTGGCATTGGAGGCTGGCGGTTGGGAAGTCATTAAGAAATACGTCGAGCTAGGGCTAGGCATCGCTATCGTCACCAGTATCTGCATCACCGAAGAGGACACTCTGGCGCAGATTCCACTGAGTCGGTATTTTCCGCAACGCAGTTACGGAATCGTGCTGCGCCAAGGAAAATTTCTTTCGCCGCAGGCGAAAAAATTTTTGGAAATGATGGACCCGGGGTTTTTCGAGCGCGACGATCTTCTCACAGACGTCAACTAACAGGGAGGTGCCGTTCCCTGCGGCTGCCCGCCTCTAAAGCGTGCAAGCTCGCGAAAAACGACTATATTGCTTAGTAAAATAAACATCGCGGGGAGTTGATTGCATGAAAAGATTTACAGCCTTGCTATTGCTATGCGTGTCCCTGGGGAGCGCACACATTGCTTTCGCGAAAAAACCCGTCATCGGCGTCGCCGAATTCAGCAACACTGCAACCGGTGTGTATTGGTGGGGCGGTGGCGTAGGTTGGGAGCTTTCGGGAATGTTGACCAATGAACTCGCCAATACCGGCAAGTTTTCCGTCGTCGAGCGCAGCAGGCTGGAACCGGTGCTAATGGAACAAGATCTGGCCCGGGCCGGCCGAATCGCCAAGGGCACCGGTGCGAAAATTGGAAAACTGACGGGGGCCCAATACATGGTGCTCGCCACCGTTTCGGCCTTCGAACGCAATGTGCAAAATACCGGAGGGGGATTTTCTTTCAAAGGTATTTCCATCGGCGGAAAAAAGGACCAGGCCTACATTGCCGTTGACCTGCGCGTGGTCAACACCACGACCGGCGCGATCGATTTCGCGCGCACCGTAGAGGCGCGCTCCGGAGGACTGGGCTTCAATCTGGGACTATTCCGCGGGGGTTTTGGCGGACGTCTGGCGAACGAGAAAAAGACGCCGGCGGGAAAGGCCATCCGTGCGGTTATCGCAGAGATTTCGGACTATCTGGCTTGTGCGATGGTCGATCGAGGCCGCTGTTTAGCGGAATTCGACGCCAAGGAGCAAAAACGACGCTCGTCCTTGAAGGATAAGATTAAACTGGACTGATCGATTCTCGATCGCCGTGGACGCGACCACGCGGCGCTTCATGTTCTCCTCGAACGCATTGGCCGCGTCCACTCACCGCGTATCGTCGGAGCAACAGCGACGACTACCGCGCTGGCAGAACAGCGCAGTCCGTGGCGCCGAGGATTTTCCATGACGCAACGGACGTGATGCGGTATGCTCTCCGGTACCAGCGCGAAAACAACCAAGATGAACGAATGATGCGTCTCATTTGCGCGATTTTTGTTTTGAGCTTGATCCTGCCGGCGTCCGCGCGCGCCAATACGGACGTCGTCGATGTCGACATCGACCGCATTCCCGTGTGCTATGACTTTGGTTGCAGAACGCGGCAAACGATCGGGATTTCTCCCCGTGAATGGTCGCAAGTCAGAAACTGGTTTCGACCCCTCGCCACGGACGCTGATACGGAGCGAAAACAGATACAACAAGCCGTTGGTTGGCTGGAAGTGGTTGCCGGATATTACACACCGATCTTTCGGGACAAGGGTCAGAACGAGACGGACAGCCGGAGCCCCGGACAAATGGATTGTATCGACGAATCGACGAATGCGACCACCTACCTGAGATTGTTGGAGCGACATGGCTTGTTACGCTTCCATCGCGTCGTAGATCGCGCGTATCGACGCACGATGTGGGATCAGCACTGGGCCGCTCAGATCGAAGAAATTGCGAGCGGCGAGCGCTGGACCGTCGACTCCTGGTTTCAGGATTACGGCAATCTTCCCTATCTCCAGCGCACACAAGAGTGGAAGGACATTCCCTTCTTTTTCACCTCGTTCATCGATAATTCCATTGACTGAGTTGTGCCGGATACTCGCACTTTGCAGCGAGGATGCCGGGAAGCACAGTACAAGTTAGCGGTTAGCCATTCGATCCGGCAGGAAGGTCACGATCTCGGGAACGGCAGTAATCACTGCTACGGCGATCAGCAACAATAAAAAAAACGGCAGCGCGGCGCGCGCGATTTGCAATATGTTCCACCCCGTCAAGCCTTGGAGCACGAACAGGTTGAAACCCACGGGAGGCGTGATCTGGGACATCTCCACCACCACCACTAAATAGATACCGAACCAGATGGTATCGATCCCGGCTTGCTCCACCATGGGCAGGATGACGGCGGTGGTCAAAACAACGACCGATATTCCGTCCAGAAAACAGCCGAGCA
>JBFGKR010000370.1:0-2668 GCA_041576575.1 Arenicellales bacterium
GCCCATCTGCCGGAACGCATTCACCGTCGCCAGCACATCTTCGCTACGCTACAGTCCCTTGATACGGCTACGGCCGTCCGCGACCGCCGATAACATGATTGCGCGGTGGGACATCGACTTGTCGCCCGGCACGGTTACGCGCCCCTGCAGCGCACCCCCGGGTTGCACCACGTAATCCACCTGTATATCACACCGTCTTTGGTTTACGGTTTTTCGATCTCAACCCGGTTTCCCTGGCCTGCTTTGCATGTTTGAAACACTCCTCCAGCGTCCCACCGTTCCGTGTCTCTATCGCCTGTATCATTTCATTCAGTCTCGAGCGAAATCCCCGCAGCGCGGCGACAATCTCTTCGCTGTTCGTGACACATATGTCTCGCCACATCACCGGATCGCTGGACGCGATGCGGGTAAAATCGTAAAAACCGCCTGCGGCCAACTGAAACAATGTCTCCCGCTCGGGATGATTCGCCAAATACTGAACCAACGCGTAGGCGACGACGTGAGGAAGGTGACTGGTCGCGGCGAGAACGCGGTCGTGGTGATCCACGTCCATGCGTAACACCTGCGCTCCCGTGATTTTCCACATATTCTCAATCAACTGCGTAGCGGTGTCGGCGGTCTCCGGCAATGGGGTCAAGATTACTCGGCGATGCCGATAGAGCTCCGGGAACGATGCGTCGACGCCCGACTGCTCGGTCCCGGCTATGGGATGACCGGGAACAAAACGGACAAAGTGCTTCCGCAGATGTTTCCTGGCGGCGTCGACGACGAACCGTTTCACACTGCCGACGTCGGTCACCACCGTATTCTCGGAGAGACTTTCCGAGATGGCATCCAGAATTACGGGGAACGTTGCGACGGGGGTGGCGATCACTACAACCGACGCCCCTTCGACCGCATCGCGGGCGCTGGTCGAAAAGCCGTCAATGACGCCCAGGGCCGAAGCGCGGTCACCGGTGCGACGGGACCGGGCCACACCGATGACCTTCTCGACCGCGCCGGCGTTTTTCAAGGCGCGCGCTAGCGAGCCGCCGATCAATCCGACTCCGATAAGCACCAAGCGCTCGATTGGCGCTGCCCGGTCATTCATATTACTGTCTTGATCGCTTCCACGAACTGATCCATCTCCGCAGCCCTGCCGATGGTGACGCGAAGATGCTGCGGCATGTCGTAGTTGTCCACTGGACGCACGATGATGCCGTGTTGCATGAGTCGTTGCTGTACTTCGAGTGCTTGCGGCCCGAATTCGATGGTCAAGAAATTTGCCACCGACGGTATGTATCGAAGACCGAGTTCTTCACACGCGGACTGCAGGCGCCGCATGTTTTCTCGATTGATTTTCAGGCTGCGGGAGATGTGATCCGGATCTTCAAGTGCCGCAATGGCCGCCGTCTGGGCCACCTGTCCGACATTGAAGGGTTGACGGACGCGGTTTAGCAGATCGGTAATCTCCTTGCTGGCGACGGCGTACCCGATCCGGAGACCCGCCAGTCCGTACGCTTTAGAGAATGTGCGGGTGACAACTAGATTAGGGTGTCGATCAAGAAAATCGAGCCCATTCGGATAGTCCGGCGCATCCACGTACTCCGTGTAAGCTTCGTCCAAGACGACTACCACTTCCGTTGGGATATTCGCCAGGAAGTCCGCAAACTGCTCGGCGCTGTTGTACGTTCCCGTTGGATTGTTGGGATTCGCGATATATACGACCTTTGTCGCATTGCTGATATGCTCCGCCATTGCCGCGAGGTCGTGTCCCCAGCCGGATGCGGGGCTCACCACCGCCCGTCCGCAGACCGCTTGGGTCACGAGCGCGTACACCAGGAACGCGTATTTGGAAAAGACCACTTCGTCCTGCGGCGCCACGAACACCCGCGCGATGATATCGAGCACGTCGTTGGAGCCGTTTCCAAGGGTGATCTGTTCGGGTTGCACCGCAAGGCGGTCCGCCAACGCCGCCTTCAGGCGAAAACCGTTGGCATCCGGATACAACGCGATGCGGTCGAGGCACTCTCTCATTGCCGCCAAAACCAACGGCGAGGGGCCCAACGGATTTTCGTTGGAGGCGAGCTTGATTGCGTTCGGAACACCCAGTTCGCGTTCCACCTCCTCGATGGGTTTGCCGGGTTGGTACGGGCGAAGGTCACAAACTCCGGATACGGCTCGATCGTAAGGGAAGGCGCGCACGTTCATCACAGCACTGCTCTGGGATAGGCGCCGAGGAGCTTGAACAGCGCCGCCTCTTTTTCCAATTCGGATAAGACCTCGGCGATCTGCTGGTCTTGGGCATGCCCTTCAATATCTATGAAGAACACATACTCCCACAGCCCCTTCCTGGACGGCCTCGATTCAATACGAGTCATGCTCACGCCATGTCGCGCCATCGGCGCCAACAGGCGATGCAACGCCCCCGGCTTGTTCTGACTGGAGACCAGCAGGCTGGTCTTGTCGTCGCCGCTGGGACTGGTATTCCCGTTTCCAATAATCAAAAACCGCGTGGTGTTGTCCGCATCGTCCTCGATATCCGCAGCCAGCACCTTGAGCCCATAGATTTCGGCAGCGGCGCTGCTGGCGATCGCCGCGAGATCACTGCGATCAATTACCTGTTGCGCCGCCTCCGCATTACTCGCAACCGCTGCGGTCTCCACCGAGGGCAGGTTCTCGGCCAACC
>JBFGKR010000371.1:0-2653 GCA_041576575.1 Arenicellales bacterium
GGCTCGCGGTCTCGTCGTCGTGCAACTTGCGCAGAAGTCCGTGTGCGAGGGTGGGAATTTCCGGCAACACCCGCCCCCACTTGGGAAGCTCGCGCTTCAACCCGTCGCGAAACGCCGCCGGTCCGACTTGTCTCCGCATCCACTTTTCTAAAAACGGCTTTGCCGTCTCCCAGAGATCTAGCTGGGGATAGAGTTGTCGCCCGAGCCCCTCGATATTCAGGAGCGTCTTTTGCAGTAGTACCAGCTGCGGCTGTATAGGCATCTCGAAACGCCGTGCCGTCTGAAACAATTGCACCACCAATTTGCCGAATGAGATTTCGCTGATCGGCTTCGCGAAGATGGGCTCACAGACGGTCCTGATAGCCGCCTCAAACTCGTCCACCCTGGTGTGCGCCGGTACCCAACCTGCGGTTAGATGCGCCTCGGCGACGGCGCGATAATCGCGATTGAAGAATCCCAGAAAATTCTCCGCGAGATAACGCTTGTCTTCGTCGCTCAGGGTACCCATGATGCCAAAATCGACCGCCCGGTACTGCCCGGTCTCGGAGACAAAAATGTTGCCAGGGTGCATGTCGGCGTGGAAGAAGCCGTCTCTGAAAGCCTGGGTAAAAAAGATCTCCACGCCATTGTGCGCGAGCTTGCGCATGTCGATTCCAGCAGCTTTCAATGCCTCGATGTTGCGTATTGGGATGCCGTGGATGCGCTCCATCACCATCACCTCCTTACGCGTCAAATCCCAGTACACCTCCGGCACGTAAATGATCTCTGAACCCTCGAAATTGGAGCGCAACTGGCTGGCGTTGGCGGCCTCCATTCTTAGGTCCAATTCATTGTGGATGGTCTTGTTGTACTCGTCGACAATATCTACGGGCCGCAGGCGAGGTCCTTCCTCCCAATATTTCTCCGCCATTCGGGCTACCGTGTAGAGCAACTCGATGTCGCGATCAATCACGCGTTGAATGTTTGGCCGTAGGACCTTCACCACCACGTTGGTGCCATTCAGCAAGTTTGCCGCGTGTACCTGGGCTACCGATGCCGACGCCATCGGCGTGGCTTCGAACGACGAGAAAAATTTTTTCAACGGAGCGCCGTAGGACTCCTCGATAACGGACTTGGCGATTGCGCTCGAGAAAGGGGGCACCTGATCCTGAAGCTTGCTCAACTCGAACGCCAGATCCTCCGACAACAGATCCGGCCGCGTTGACAGCATTTGTCCGAATTTCACAAAGACCGGACCCAGCTCTTCCAGCGCTTCGCGCAACCGTTCACCGCGCGGTTTTCGCAGCGATCGGCGCCACCGCCACGGCATCAAGTATGAGACGTAGCGGTACGGACGAAACAGATGAATTGCGGTGACAAAGTCGTCGAGCCCGTGTTTTACGAACACCTGCGATATACGCAGGAGTCGGTAAAACTGAGACGGACGCATCATGGCATGAGCGATTGCAGTCTTTGCACGCGCTGCTCTAGGCGGTCCACAGCCGAACGCAGTTCATCAACCGCAGTCGTAAATTGCGACACCAGTGTACCCGGAGCCAGAATTCGCGCCTCTTCCTGGAGGTACTCCGAAGCGTTCTGCATTGCTATGTTCCTGGTGTTCTGCTGCCAATCTCGCAGAGCGCGAAACAAGTTTCCGATCTGGTGGGCGGGAATGTCTCCGAAAAAACGAGCCAGGAATTCCTCCCAATCAAGATCTATCTGCGACAAAATGTTTTGGAATCGCTGTCCCAATTCGACGTCTCCCTCGATGGTCAGCTTGCCGTCCCGGAACAGCTTGCCTTGAACTCCGCGGATACCTAACAGCGCAAACGCCAGTGGTGAACCGGACAAAGTCACGTGTGGTGGTTCCTGGTAGCTGCGGCGAATTGCGATGCCGTCGTCCTTGGGTAATAGATACAGGCGTCTGTTGATGACCTCCAGCTGTATACAGATGACCGACCCCTTAAGTTCCTGCAGGCGGCGCACGGCGTCCGGATCCAGGCGGAGCAACCAATTTCCACCGGATTCAATCAAATTAAACAACATGGCGGTTTGGTTTCTTAGGTCTCTTCAAATGACGTTGCGCAGCGGGGCCGCATCAGAATTTATAACCGCTATGCACAGCGACAATGCCCCCGCTCAGATTGTGGTAGACCACACGTTCAAATCCCGCTGCTTCCATCATGGCCCGTAATTCGTCCTGCGTCGGTTGCCTGCGAATGGATTCGACGAGGTATTGGTAACTACCTTTGTCGCCTGCGATCCATCGTCCGAGGCGGGGCAGAACCCCAAAAGAGTAGCCGTCGTACAATCTGCGCAGCAGCTTCGACGTCGGACGGGAAAATTCGAGTATCACGACGCGCCCCCCGGGGGCCAGACAGCGGTGCATGGAAAGCAGCGCCTTCTCTTGGCGGGTAACGTTGCGCAAGCCGAAACCGATGCTTATGCAATGGAAGGAATTATTCGCAAACGGCAGTTTCTCGGCATCCGCCTGTACATAGAACACATTGCCGACGATTCCGGCGTCGATGAGGCGGTTCCGCCCTCGTCGCAGCATCGCCGCGTTAATGTCTGTCGAGACGACCATACCCGAACTTCCGACCCGGCGCGCGAACTTTTTCGTCAGATCCCCGCTTCCCGCAGCAATGTCCAGCACGACGTCGCCGGCTTTGAC
>JBFGKR010000372.1:0-2650 GCA_041576575.1 Arenicellales bacterium
CGAACGAGAAGATCGGATCGCTGCGGCGGGGTGAGATCGTCTCCCTGCGATCGCCGATACGCAGCGTAGGCGGCGAACAACTCTCCGTCGGCCTGCCGAAGATCGTCGTCGAACGCCCGGAGCAGGTCTCCCAAGCGGGCGGGATCGTAGAGATCGGCGTAACTGAATCCGGGTATGCCAAGTTGAAGGATGTCGGAGGCCCGCCCATGGGGCCTGGCGTCGGCCGACCCTTCGCCGCGCTGTTGATGTATCGAATCCTTCATTGCAAACGGGAAAGCATAAAACTGTAAACGGGGCATTGTACTCAAACCTGCGCTCCGGAGCAGGTGGAGGCCGGGGGGGGTCAGATCTGAAAGATCAATCCGGAGGCGACGAGGAAACCGAAAATGAAGAGCAGCACACCAACGAAAACAAATTGCTTGCGGTAACGGTCTACCGGGGCCTCGATCCCCAGTTTCTCATAGATATTCGCCAGTTTGCGCGCGGCGCTCGCGCGCGCCGCAATCAACAGAGCCCCCAACAACATGCATACCGCTCCCAGCAGCGCCAGCGTAGTCACTTTATACGCACACGTGCGGCGCCGGCGCGCCGCCCCCGCACGTGGCGCGTCGACGATTTAGTACGGCGTTGCTCACCGCGCTAGCCCTTTCCGCCGTCGCGGGAGCGGCCGGCAGGCATGACGCCCTTGACCGCTACGTAGGCGGCGATGAGGCCCAGCGACAACGGGAACACGATGCGCAACACGTTGACGAATCGTTCACCGGTTTCAAACTCGATGTCGAGAACCAACAGAGAGTAAAGGCGCAAGGACACGAGAACGAAGCAAGCCAGAGCCAGCAGGCCGGCGGCGATACGCAGGATCAAGAATAACGTCGCATTATCTGCTGCCATGGATTCAACAATAAACCGCGTTGTCGAGTATTGCGGGGGTCCGGGCCGATGACACCTCAGTCACGCTTCGAGCTTGCCGCGGTCGGACTCTAGCTCCTCTTTTATCGCCTGCAGCCAGCTTAACAGACGCGGTTGCAATTTCGCCCGCATACGCGCCTCCTCGGCTTCGACGATGCTGCTGTCTTGACCAATTGCCTCGCGGCTGCCGAACAAGAGCCGCAGCAGTCTGCCGCGCCAGCCGTCCGCCTTGGGAAGCGGTATGCGTAGCTGTTGAAGTGCGAACGACTCTCGTTGCGTCAGCAGCGCTCCGTCCGCGAGCGGATCCACGCTGACGCGGACGGTGAACGGCGGGTCGGAATCGGATACGGTCTCCATCATGCGGCCGGGCGTAAAGGCAACGCAACGGCTGCGGTAATCGGTGAGTTTTCCCTCAATCACCAGACGGTAATGAAACGTGGTGTCGATGCCGACGGGCCCCTCGGTCTCCTGAACCACGTCGAGCACGGCAACGCTCGGGTCCAAGCGCGCCTTACGCGCCACGTCCGGCACCAGGGCAAAGACCTCGTCCGCGTCGGCACCGATCTCGACGGATTGCTCGACTTCAACCATGCGGATTCCGTTTTTTTATAACCCTAACGCTTGACTATGCCTTACGCAAAGGTGCCGGGCGACACGACTTTGTGACACCGTTCGTGGGGCGAATGCCAGCGCCAACCTGTATTCCTTAATCGAGACTGCGAAGGCGAACAACATCGAGCCATATCAATATCTGCGCCAAGTGTTCACCGAATTACCCAACGTGAAAACCGTTGAGGACGTCGAAGCTCTGTTACCCTATACCGCCGAACCGACGAATACCGAAGACGTCAAGAGCGCTGTTGGTTGAGCGCTTACTGAGCTTGAGCAAAAAAGACAAGGGCATTCTGATTCGTTATCTGTGCAAAGTAACCGGTTACTCGCGCCAGCAAATGACCCGTTTGATCAAGCAATATCGTAAAAAGGGTCGGCTTGGTCAGAGGCCAAAAAACCACGAAGTTTTTTTCAAGGGTTTTACACCCGGGAAGACAAAATATTGTTAGCCAAGGTCGATGAACTGCGTGGCATCTTAGGCAGGCATGCCATGAAGAAATTCTGTGAACGGGCGCATGCTGTTTTTGGGCAAAGTGAATATGAAAGACTGGTCAATATCTCCGTGGCTCATTTGTACAATCTGCGACAATCCAAATCCTATTAGCGTTAGCGTCGCCTCTTCAGCAAAACCAAACCTAAAGCCTCCTCTATTGGCGAACGAAGAAAACCGGATCCACAAAGCAAACCCGGCTGTATTCGCATTGACAGCCCACACCAAGGCGGCCAAGCGTTGTTTTAGAAAGCCCTGGAAGCTGGCACATCCTTGTGCAATGTGCGGATAACCGCAGTTTTATTGTTGTCATTCCGAATTACGCTGCCTATCGTTTTTGACGCAATGGGCGCAGTCAAGAATAAAATCAGGATGGCGGAATCACTTGGAGGCCTACACAGCAGGGAAGAACGTATTTATTTCCACCGTTCTCAGGGCCTCGGCGGCGGCTTCCGTCTTGGAAAGCATCTCAGAGAAGTTTTTTATTTTTTGACCAAAAGCCCGGCTCGCCGCCCGGTTTACTTCTTTTTCCGCTTGTTGAAGCAGATTCAGGAATCGCTCGTAGCCGATACGGGTCGGGTAGGCGTTCTTCAACAGCGACCGGTAGCTGTCTCCCTCCGCCTTGAGAAGTATAACGTA
>JBFGKR010000373.1:0-2645 GCA_041576575.1 Arenicellales bacterium
GTGCCTGCGGGGTGCTCCGGATCATGGAACTTCAGGAAGAAGGCTGGACCTACGTCAGACCGTAAGGCGAATTCCGGGGCGATACACGACAACGCGTGCGGTCGTGCCTGACCGCACGCGTTTTTTTTACGTCAACATTACCGGACCCACATCCAAACATTGGCTTCACGCCGCTGCTTCGCATGCATCCCGGCCCGGCGACGCCGATATCGACCAGCGCAAACACGCGTCGCCGGATGCGCACGGTTTGGTCTCTGATCGGTCTGTCGACTCGGCGATGTCACGGCCTTTTGCGCATCGAAGTCCGCGCGGTCCACGCTGGCGCAGACGAATCCTTCAGAGCGGTTCGGCGAATGTCTTAGCAGCCGGGTTGGCGCTCAGCGATGATTTTTCTATGCTTTAACCGTTGCGGCAACGAAACCGGTCGGTGCGCGTTGTCACGACGAGAGTAGACCCTATCACTCGCCACGCGGCCGTCTTGTCGACATAACCGCGCACGGGGAACTCCAAAGACACGGCAAACGGAGGATAGCGGATCTCGGTGCATGGGCCGGCGGCGCACAGGAGCATTGCGAGTAAATACGAACTGAAATCATGCGTCGCCTTCGGCGCGCGACTATTATCTCCCCTTGGCTGCAAAAAGTATTGTATTCTTTGGGTTTTTCGGCGCCGATCCTCAGGGAGGATAATTGACTCGCGTCAACCAATCGTGCTTTGCCGATAGAGTACGATGACACCAATCGGAGCAGACTTATGACTGATAAGCGGCACGACATGACACGCCCTCCCGATCTGCAACACGGTCAGTTTTCGGGTCCGCGGCGCATTAGGCGCCCCACTTACGTGGATCTACTCCCCCCCTGTAATCAGGCATGCCCTGCAGGCGAAAACATCCAAGGCTGGCTCGCCCTGGCCCAGCAGGGGCAATTCGAGCAGGCGTGGCAACTGCTGATGATGGATAACCCGATGCCCGCGGTCCACGGTCGCGTCTGCTATCATCCGTGCGAGAACAGTTGCAATCGGTCGCGGCTGGACGCGACTGTCAGCATTCATGCGGTGGAGCGATATCTCGGCGATAAGGCGCTAGAGAAAGGCTGGAAGCCCCGATACGCCCAAGACGCCACTGGCAAACGCGTATTGATCGTAGGCGCCGGCCCCAGCGGTCTGTCTGCGGCATATCATTTGGCCCGGATGGGACACAGCGTGGAAATTCACGAAGCAGGACCCCTTGCGGGCGGTATGATGCACTTCGGCATACCGAAATACCGCTTACCGAGAGATGTCCTCGATGCAGAAATTCGACGGATCGAAGACATGGGAGTCAAGATCGTCACGGAACACAAGGTTGAAGACCTGCTTGCAGAAAAAGAAGCCGGACGGTTTGACGCTATGTTTATGGCGATCGGCGCCCACTTGAGCAAACGTACGGACATACCCGCGCGCGATGCCGGCAAAATGCTCGACGCGGTGAATTTCTTACGCGACGTCGAAGCCGGCATTCAACCAAAAATGGGCCGTAGGGTGGCAATCTACGGCGGTGGCAACACGGCGATGGACGCCGCGCGCGTGGCAAAACGACTGGGTATCGACGAAGCCTTGATCATATACCGGCGTGATCGGGCACATATGCCCGCGCACGACTCGGAAGCAGACGATGCATTGGAAGAAGGGGTAAAAATACATTGGCTGCGCACCATCAAGGAGATCGATCAAAGCACTTTCACAGTGGAAGTCATGGAGGTCGATGAAAAGGGACGTCCGCGACCTACTGGGAGATTCGAAACGCTGGAGGCGGATTCGCTCATCATGGCGTTGGGACAAGACGTTGACGCGGAATTTTTACGCGACATACCCGGTCTCGCCTTCAATAAGGATGGGACGGTAATCGTTGACGACAATTTAATGACGGGGCAGCCGGGCTTGTTCGCGGGCGGTGACATGGTGCCCTCTGAAAGAACCGTGACGGTGGCCGTGGGACATGGGAAAAAGGCGGCGCGGCACATTCACGCTTATTTGTCCGGCGAGGTTTACCGAGCCCCTGCAAAGCACGATCTCGCGAGCTTCGACAAACTACACGTCTGGTATTTCACCGACGCCGCACAGAGGCCGCAGAAACATCTCGATATCAAACGCCGATTAAGCGGTTTTGACGAAGTGGTAAGCGGCCTGCGTCAGAAAGAGGCCGTGTATGAAGCGCGTCGATGCCTCTCCTGTGGAAACTGTTTCGAATGCGATGGCTGTTACGGAGCCTGTCCGGAGGACGCGGTCATCAAGCTCGGTCCCGGAAAGCGTTACCGATTCGATTATGCGCTTTGCACAGGGTGTGCCATATGTTTTGAGCAGTGTCCGTGCCATGCCATCGAAATGATTCCCGAGCCCGCTTGAGGACATCGCTGTCATTCCGGCGCTGATGTTGATTGCTCAAGGCCGCAACAAAACGACCAGATCAAGAAAATGACGACACGACAAGAAACGCTGGAAGGAAACGAAGCGGTAGCGTACGTCGCGTACAGGGTAAACGAGATCTGTGCGATATATCCGATTACCCCGTCGTCGACCATGGGTGAGTTGGCCGATCAGTGGGCGACTGAGGGCAGAACTAATATTTGGGACAACGTACCCGTAGTGGTGGAGATGCAGAGCGA
>JBFGKR010000374.1:0-2635 GCA_041576575.1 Arenicellales bacterium
ACGGTGCGGAAGACCCGGATTATTTGAGCTTAGACCCGTCTTATCGGGCAGGAAACCGTATGCTTGTCGATATTGGCGAGCTGATGTGGGTCAAGGGATTCGACGACAAAGCTTTAACCAAGCTTTCTCCCTTCGTCACCGCGTTACCCGTTAGAGATGCCAAGATCAATGTCAACACCAGTTCGCCGTTACTGCTGAGTGTCATTACAAAAGAGATTCTTACCGAAGCCGAAGTGGAATCACTGATCAGCGGCCGGGGGGAACAAGGGTATCCCAACGTCGACAGTTTTCTCACCCGCACCGAACTAGCTGCGGAAGCCGATAACGTGCAACCTTTGATCACGGTGGCCAGCGATTATTTCGAAGTTCGCAGCGAAGCCAAATTCGGCCGCTTGACGACTGTGTCGTTGAGCGTCGTGCACCGAAGACCAGGCGGAGAGCAGGTCACAGTGATACAAAGACGCCGAGGTCTATCGTGATATTCGTATTTTCGATTGAACCTCCATTCAGGTGGGTGGTGGCGGCCGACCGCGGACAAATCCAGGACCACGGGATCGCCGACGATCTATCGTCCATGACCGCGCCCAGGGGCGTAAGCAAGGTCATAGCGGTTGCTCCGGCCGGGGACGTAACCGTCCGCAAGGTGAAGTTGCCGGCGCGGACCCGCAGTAAGGCCTTGACCGCCGTCCCCTACGCCCTGGAGGACACACTTGCTACCGACGTAGAGCAGCTGTTCTTCCTCATTCTGGACTGGAAACCCGGGGCGGAGACGGCGGTAGCGATCGTCGCCAAAGAAAAGATGAATGCCTGGCACCAGTCGATTCTCGAACTGCCGTTTCCCGTCGATGCGCTCGTTCCCGAATATTTTCTCATTCCGATACACCCGCAGACGGAAGCCACCGTGGTGCGTACGCGGGAAGATACCGTCGTGGTTCGCGCAGGAGCAAATGAAGGTTTTGCGCTGGACTCCGCGTCGGTGGAGTTATGGTGGCAAGAATTCGATCGCAAGGACCTGCCCATGGGCTGTCAGGATAGAGAGCTCGCCCGACAGTTGGTGACCCTTGGGGGCACCATGGTCCGGGAGTGGGACATCGGCTCCGATTTCACCGAGTGGATGCGCCACCATGCCAAGCTTGAATTCACGGGTAATTTGTTGCAGGGCCATTACAAACCCCGGCACCACGACCAGAACATAGGCCGATACAAGATCGCCGCGGTATTGCTGTTGGCCGCGTTGGCGATTCAATTGATCGCCGGCGGTTACGAATACTTCGATCTTGCATCCCAGGACCGGCGGCTCGACGCCCAAATCAAGAGTGTTTTTCAGGAGTCATTTCCACAAATTACGCGCATCGTCAATCCGAGGCTGCAATTTGAGCAAAAACTGCGAGAACTGCAATCCGGACAAATCGCGGCCGGTGAATTTCAAATTCTGCTGTCCTCTGTTGCGCGAGTGATCCCCGGATCACAGGGAAGGTTGCAGGAGATCAGTTTTCGCGACAACGCGATGATTGTTACCTGCGTCACCAAGGATTTCGCCGGACTGGACCAGCTGAAAAACAAATTCGCGGAAGACCCCGGGATCGATGTCGAATTGTTGTCTTCCGGATCTCGGGACGAGCGAGTCAGCGGTCGGTTTAGACTAACGAGGGCGCAGGGATGAACGGCATCGCATCGATTTGGACCAATCTGAGTTCCCGCGAGCGCCAGATTATCGGTATCGGAACCGTTGTCGCGTCGCTCATTATTCTGTACTCGTTGGTTTGGAGCCCGTTTCAAGATGCCCTGCATCGATTGCGGGCGCAGGTACCGGCCAAGCAAGAGACTTTGTCGTGGATGCGCCAGCAAGCAAAACAGATAGAGCCGTTATTGGATGCACAGGATACCGGCGTTGAGCAAGGCGCCCCGCTCTTAACGATCGTGGAAGCCAGCGCAGCGAAAACGGGCGTGCGTCCCACGATTCGACGCATGTCTCCCGGCGACCAAGACGGCCAAGTCAAAATCTGGCTCACCGAGGCGAATTTTGATGACTGGTTGTTATGGCTGGAAGCCTTGAGGAAACAAGGTGTAGAGGTGTCGTCGTGCACCGTCACCAAAGGAGACGACAATAAAGTCAATATACGCGTCGACTTGCAGCGGCGCGTATAAACCGCGTCGACAACCCCGTCCCGGGCGACGACCGGCTGCCGCGCCACGCCGCCTCACGCAGTGGCCCACGCCGGGATAAGTGCCCGCCGCAGTCAGAGTGCCGCTTCCCACAAGCATCGATTTTTTCCCATTATGAAACAAGTCGTTAACGCCTGTTTCCGACCTGTTCGTGTACGATGTGCGTCGCGAGTATCCCTTAGCCGACGGGCGGATGCTCTGAGCGGATCGAGGACGATATGACGGCGATATAATCGTTGCGATCCCTGTGAAACTTACCGCTGTGCACGCAGCACTGTACATAACAAGCTAAATGTTCTTGTTCTCTTCGAGACCCAAATCGATGCTGGGTCTGGTTCTGTTGGGGTTTTCCGTGGTCGCGCTTCCTCCGATTATCGCGGCCGTCCGCGCAGCAACCTACGTCAACGATCTGTCATTCCGCAGCGAGAACCTGGTTTCACAAGGCCTGGAGCTCATCGCCGAGGGCGAG